>JAJYFP010000123.1 GCA_021790855.1 Actinomycetes bacterium | reverse complement strand
TCTCCTCCCATGAGATCCACAGCAATCGGTTTCACCTAGTGCCTCTACTCCACTTCAACAGCTTGACGGCCTTTGTAGTATCCACAGTTCGGACACACATAGTGGGGCCTCTTCACGCCCCCACAGTAAGGACACGTACTAGATGATGCCACATCCAAACGCCATGCGCTTGCTTTACGACTCGCTGACTTCGCCTTGGAGGTCTTCTTCTTAGGAACTGCCATTTATAGTTTCTCCAGAGTTACGTGACTTACGATAAACCACAAGGAAATAAATCTAGCCGGAGTTGCTGCGTTAGCCATCCGAAAGAGAACTAAGTTTGCTCCATCTGGGGTCAATATCGTCCTTGGCACAGTCACACCCACCTTCGTTTAGATTCTGCCCGCAGGTACTACAGAGTCCTTTGCAGTCGCTAGCACACAAGGGAACAACCGGAAGCTCTAAAACAACAAAGTCCTTTATCAACTCTGTCAAGTCCAAGACATCACCCTCGAAGTGGTAACTGTCTTGTTCACCAACTCCTTGAGGCTCAAAAAGTTCACGGACCTTGACCTGAATGTTGCTCGAAGCGTCCTCAAGACACCTGACGCAAGAACCCTGCCAGCGTGTTTCAATCTCTGCAGTGACCAAGAGACCTTGATGGACCGACTCGACCACGCCTTGCACTGCTACCACTTCATCCTCGGCAACTTTAGAAAACGTTACGTAGGCGTTCTTTAATGTACCGCGTAGGTCAAAGTGCATCGGACGAGAAGGGTCCTTTAGGAGCTTGGTAACGCCAATTGCAAAAGGTTTCATAGGCTAACCCTCATCTTGATCAAAAAACTCATCTTCGAGAGACTCACTTGAACGTACGATGGGCTTCGACGGCTCACGTACCGTCACTGATATCGCAAGTCTCTCTCTACCTGCCTTCACTGCTTTTAATGTGTTGACTAGAGCAATCTCGAGGGCTGCAAGGCGTTGATCGGCGTAGTCTTCGGCCTCAAAACGCATCTTCGAAGCCTCCTCCTTTGCTTGCTGGACGATATGGCGCGCTCTAGAACTCGCTTGTCGAACTACTTCGGTCTTTGATACGAACCCTTCGGCCTGCGCCCTAGCAGCTTCAAGAATCTCCTCCGCCTCTAAGCGCACACTATCAAGGTAGGACTCTCTATCTCTAAGTAGCCTCTTCGCCTCCATAATCTCAAATGGGATGCGATCGAAAGACTCATACAGAACCTCTAGCAAGTCGTCCTTAGAGACCATGACCGACGATGATAGTGGTACGGACTTAGCTGACTCTACTATGTCTATAGCTGCTCTCAAGAGACCTAGAATACCGTCTCTAGGATCAGGTACTAACTGCTCATTGTGGGGTCTATCCTGTGACATTACATCTCACCGTATCTATTCGAAAACTCCTTGGCCACTGGACCCGGTACCATAGATGAGATGTCTCCCCCGTACTGAGCTACTTCACGTAAAAGTCTCGATGCCAAAAAACTGTACTCTGAAGAGGTTGGGATAAAGACAGTATCTATACCTGAGAGCTGCCGATTCATCTGAGCCATCTGCAGCTCTGACTCAAAGTCCGAAACGGCTCTAAGGCCCCGCACGATAACGGTCACCTCTAACGAACGTGCTAGATCCACTACTAAAGTGGACAACGAGACGATCTCAACGTTTTCCAAGTGCGACGTAGACTCTTTTATGAGACGTTTGCGTTCATCAAGATCAAACATTGGACTAGCTTTTTGCGGATTCCTCATCGCCGCCACAACCACCTGATCAAAAAGTTGTGAAGCTCTCTCTACCACCTCTAGGTGCCCATTATGGAAGGGGTCGAAAGACCCGGGAAACAGAGCCTTTTTCAATTCTCACTACCTCTTATCTCAATGGGGCTCAGAACAGTAACCACACTCCCACCGTAGCGCTTACATTTGACGGTTGCTCTGCCTATCGGTGGGTCGATCTCCCGATTAGATTCAAGTACTAAAACAGCCCCCATAGGCATAAGCTCTAAAAGTGCGTTCCACTGCGAAAATTCGTACGGTGGATCGCAAAACACGAAGTCAATAACCTCTTTATCCTCTTTTGAAAGTCGCTGTAGGTACTCTAAAGCGTTCGCACGCACTAACCTCGAACGGTCTCCGACGCCGAGATTCAAGATATTTTGCCTAAGAACTCTAGAAGCCTTCGGCGACCAATCAACAAAGATTGCTTTAGAGGCTCCACGAGAGAGCGCCTCTATGCCTAGCGCTCCGCTTCCAGCATAAAGATCAAGTATGTTTGTGTTGACAAGATCGTATCTTGAAACCAAGATATCAAAAAGAGAGCTTCGGACTCTAGCAGTGGTAGGTCGAGTCGACGACCCTTGAGGCGCTACTAGGCGCCTCCCTTTATCGCTTCCTGATAGGACCCTCACAATGGATCACTTTACCACCTAAGAGACTTGAGTGCGACAAGGCGGCCATGGACCACGTCATCCGAGAAAGAGGTACCTAATATCTTCGTCTTTAAAGAGTTCCCGAATCTCTTCTTTCAGCTCTGGATTAAATGAAAGGGTAGGGTCTTCAGCGATGATTTTTTCAGCCACTCGTCTTGACTCTGGAACAACCTCTCGGTCTCGTACTAAAGAGGCTAGCTTTAGATCGTTGTTTCCTCTCTGCTTGGTGCCGAATATTGTACCTTCACCTCGCAACTCCAGATCTTTCTCTGCAAGGTAGAAACCATCCGAAGAACGCTCAAGCGCCTTCAAGCGCTCCTCAGCCTGTTCCCGATCAGCTTTGGAGAGTAAGTAGCAGTACGAGGCCTTCTTACCTCGACCTACGCGACCTCGCAACTGATGTAGCTGCGCTATACCAAAACGATCTGCATCTTCAATAATCATTATCGTTGCATTTGGGACGTCGACACCAACCTCAATTACAGTAGTTGCAACTAGCACATCTAACTCATAGTGACGGAAGGCATCCATAACTTTGTCTTTTTCGTCTGAGGACATCTGTCCATGCATAAGCCCAAGCCTTAGGGATGCTAGAGGTCCTGTCCTCAACCTCTCAAACTCATCCACGGCGGACTTAGCTACGACCTTCTCCGAGCCTTCTACTAATGGACATACCACATAACCCTGACCACCATCTCGTACGGCTTCTAGGAGGTGTTCGTACGCACTCTTCTCAGACTCTCCAGAGAGCCAACGTGTCTTTATAGGAGTTCTTCCTGGGGGAAGTTCATCGACTACACTTACGTCGAGATCTCCATAGACTGTCATGGCTGCGGTTCTAGGAATTGGCGTTGCAGTCATCACCAAGGTATCAGGATCTAGTCCTTCGCCTTGACGCCCCCTGGACCTAAGCACGCTACGTTGGTCAACCCCGAAACGATGCTGCTCGTCAATGACGACAAGACCAAGAGAGCGAAACGAAACACCTTCGCTAAGCAAAGCGTGAGTACCAACCGCTATGTCTATCTCACCCGATCGTATCTGTTCAGTTACCTTTTTTCTCTTTACCCCTAGAGATCCTGTCAAAAGTCCGACGTTAACGCCTCTTTCGCTCCCTTGA
>JAJYFP010000122.1 GCA_021790855.1 Actinomycetes bacterium | reverse complement strand
TAACTTTTCTTGCGTCGAATGCGGGCAAATCTATGCAAAGTGGGAAGGTCGATGTTCCCAGTGTGGTAACTGGAACTCAATTAAACAAGAGCCAGAGCTTGGTCATGAACGTTCAGTTAGAGCTGATGTGGCTGTTCAATCAGAGCTGGTGAGCAATTGGGACAGTGACGCCGAGATTAGATACAGAAGTGGAATTTCGGAGTTTGATCGAGTCTTTGGTGGAGGCATAGTCAAAGGTTCGACTGTCTTAGTGGCAGGAGAGCCTGGAGTAGGCAAGTCCACGTTAGCTACTCAGATCGCATCTCATCTCGCATCAACAGGGGTCAAAATCCTTTACGCTTCTGGCGAGGAGACGCCGGCCCAAATTGCTGGTCGAGTGCGGAGATTGACTCCTCGTAGTGACTTTGCTGTTCTAAGTACGCAAGACTTCGCTCGACTTTTGTCGGAACTTTCAAAAGATGATGAAGGCTATGAGTTTGCAGTTGTCGACTCACTTCAGACCTTTGTTGATAGTGAGAGCAGTCTATCTGCCTACGGAGCGAATCAGACAAGAGTGAATGCACAGGTACTGAGCGCTCTATGTAAGACCAAAGGAATAACTCTGATGGTCCTTGGCCAGATTACAAAAGATGGTTCTGTGCTTGGTCCCAAGGCGGTTGAACATCTTGTCGACGTTGTGGCTTACTTCGAGAGACCAAGAGAA
Source organism: Actinomycetes bacterium (assembly GCA_021790855.1). The sequence goes on along the minus strand of JAJYFP010000122.1, from coordinate 2,879 downwards.
GGAAGCCTTCGCTCATTAGAAGTTCATAAGAATCGTTTTGGTTCGACTCCAGAGTTTGCAGAGTTCACACTATCTTCTTCTGGCCTGGAACTGCCTTCGGAAGAACTTGTAGGTGCTAACCGAACTGGAGATAAGACTGTTCCTGGGCGTTCCTATGTGCCTATTAGCTATGGATCCAGATATCGCATGACGGAGATCCAGGCATTGGTATCGCCTTCATAAGACAGTTTGACAAAAGTTTATACTGAAGGATTTGATTTGAAGAGACTTCAAATGTTGGTAGCCATTTTGGATAAAGAAGTCTCTCTTGCGCTTCAGTCAAAAGTTGTCTTATTGCAGGTAGTAGGTGGTAGAACTATCAAGGATCACGCCGGAGATCTTGCTATTGCGGCAGCTATAGTCTCGGCAGCAACGAAGACTCCCATAGACGTGGACGTCTGCAGCTTCGGAGAGATCTCCCTTTTGGGAGAGGTGCGACCGATAGGAGATGCTCAGGCACGAGCGAGTTTTGCTAAGTCGCGAGGATTCAAAACCGCGGTATTCAATGCCTTAGATTCTTCTGGAAAAGATGGAAGATGTACCTCTGTTGTCCAAGCCCTTAGCGAACTGGGGCTTCATAGATCGGGACTTAGAGCTATAGGATAGGAAGCGTGAACTTTGAGAGTGACCCCGGTATTGTCGACGCTATTGCACGAGTAGCACCAGGTAGTGGATTGAGATCAGGACTTGATCGAATCTTGCAGGCCCACATGGGCGCATTATTGGTGCTTGGAGATACGCCGGAGGTTTTATCTATATGTTCGGGCGGATTTTTGGTGGATGCTGAGTTTTCTCCTCAAAGACTTTACGAACTGGCAAAGATGGATGGTGCAATAGTTTTGTCAAGTGACGGGATGAGGCTTGCTCGTGCAAACGTTCATCTCGTGCCAGACCCCCGACTACCTACAACTGAAACGGGGACGCGCCACCGAACAGCAGAGAGAGTTGCACGAACAGTTGATGTCCCCGTTGTTGCTGTCTCAGAAGAGCTTGGCGTGATTACTGTATATCGAAGAGACCAGAAACGACAGTTGCAACCAATTGTTGAGGTCTGGGCGAGAGCAAACCAAGCACTGTCCACCTTGGAGAGATACAAAGAACGCCTTGACCGAGTGCTATCAAGGTTATCTGAGCTTGAGAGAACATCTAGAACCACTTTTCGAGACGTTGTCTTGGTATTACAGCGTGCTGAACTGGTCCGAAGAATATCAGAAGAGATTAACTGGTACTTAATTGAGCTTGGATCTGATGGTCGTATGCTGTCCTTGCAGCTAGATGAGCTTTACTTGGATATTCGTGGAGATTATGACTCAGTCATAACCGATTTTCTAGGTCCGTGTTCTGATGAGGATACTGCAGAGATTCGAAGATATTTTGCTTCCTTGGAGATGGATGAACTTCTTGATGTTCGGATCGTCGCAGAAGGGGTAGCGAAAAGGGCGCGCTGTGCAGAGTTGGTGGAAAGTGAACAAGAAGATGCGCAGGATCGATTGAAGCTGGTTTTGACCTCCCGAGGTGAGCGGGTGTTATCCATGGTGCCGAAACTACCGATGTCGGTACAGATCAGTGTCTTGAACAACTTTTCAAACCTTAGAGAGCTAGCGTTAGTCTCGGAGTTTGAACTGTCAAAAGTTGACAATGTCGGCCCAGAGTGGGCCAAGGCAATTAAAGAGTACATATCAGAAGAGTAAGAAATCTCTTCAAAAATCCCCTTCGCCTGCTAGATCTTCCAAACCCTTGCGATCAATTATGCGGTAGTTGTGATCTTTTGTACTAACAAGCTTCATCTTTACTAGCGCAGATAACGCTTTGTTCACGCGTTCTCGTGATGCTCCTACTAAAGAAGCCAGCTCCTCTTGAGTAAGAGTCAACCTGAACTCTTCCTTGCCTCCGGAAAGTTCTAAGAGTCTCTTTGCTGTCCGTCCCGAGACATCTAGGAACATGGCATCTGCTAATGCATCGTCCGTGTTGCGAAGCCGCAAGGCAATAAGTTCGAGAAGTGACCACAGTATCTGAGGCTTTTGTTCGATCACCGCCCTTACGGCTGGATATGGTACGCGAACCAACTCGGTGCGATCTAGCGCCCTTGCGGTAGCAGAGCGTCCTCTTCGGTCAAACAAGCCCATCTCTCCAAAGAGATCGCCTTGTTCCATAAGAGCAACAATAGACTCTTTGGATTGACCCGCAAGTTTTACGATTCCAATTCGTCCGGTGGCAACTACAAAAAGTTCTTGGGCCGCGTCGCCTTCACTAAAGACGGTTTGTCCCCGAAGAAGAGTTGTCCGACGAGAAGCACGGGTTATGAGCTCAATGCCATTAGGCTCTAGAAGCCGGAACAGGGGCGTCTGCCTAAGTAGTACCTTTGGGTCGATGTAGGCGATTTAGGGCCTCCTTCACATGTGCAATCTGGGATTCGTTTTAGCAGGCTAGAATGTATTGATGTAATTTAAAGCTTTTCCTCTAACAGATTGTAGAGAACAAAAGCGATGAGCGGGAGACCAAGTGGGTTTTGACGTCGGTGATAAGGTCGTTTACCCCCAACATGGGGCGGCGATAATTGAGCGTCGAGAGACGAAGATCGCCTTTGGCGAGGAAAAAGAGTTTTTGATCATTAGGGTAGCCTATGGCGACCTCACAGTTATGGTGCCAGCGGAGAACACAGAAGAGGTTGGACTTCGAGAGGTAATTAACGACGAAGAGGTGGAAGAGGTGTTTGCCGTTCTTCGCAAGAAGGAGGCACGGATGCCTACCAACTGGTCTAGAAGATTCAAGAATCATGTGGAGAAGCTTAAGTCTGGGGACATATATCAAGTCGCTGAGGTGGTCAGGAACCTATCCCT
>JAJYFP010000121.1 GCA_021790855.1 Actinomycetes bacterium | reverse complement strand
CGTGACCAAGGTGACAGACCTCAAAGACCTTCTCGAGGTCGTGACTCAGACTCCAGACCTAGCTACCGTGACCAAGGTGACAGACCTCAAAGACCTTCTTCACAGCCACAACCATCTTTGCAAGATGACTTAGATCCGTATCCACAAGGTGGAGTATGGACGCGTGATGACGTGGCTCCAAGTGCATTGGGGTCTAAAGGAACCTCTATTTATCCCAATAAAAAGTTAAGGCTTCCAGATGAAGTTCAGAAAGAACTTACAAGGCTGCTGTCTGGTTACCAACTTCGAGTGTCAAGTAGTGCACTGTTGGACGCGCTCAATGCTTATGGTCGAGAACGCTACGGTGAAGCCATCCGCTTACTTGAAGTCGTGGTGAAACATGCGCCCCAATCCGTTTCGACTCTTGAGCTACTAGGCCTGTCTTACTATCGAGTTGGTAGTTGGTTAAAAGCATTGAATGTTCTTGAAAAGTTCCACGACCTAACCCAGTCTTCCGATCAAGACCCAGTTATTAGTGACTGCTACAGGGCACTTAAGCGATGGTCTGAAGTTGATGCAACTTGGAAGCGGCTGAAGATCGCCTCTCCTTCTCGCGAGGTAATGGCAGAGGGAAGGATCGTTTTCGCGTCTTCCCTTGCAGAGCGACAGAGGTTAAGTGAGGGGGTTTCGTTGCTCGAGTCAGCGATCAAGGGCGATAAACATGCAGATTTAGTGGTTGTGAGGCAGCTTTATGCGTTGGGTCGCCTCTATGAAGACAGTGGGAACGTCTCTAAGGCGAAGTTGATCTATAGGGATATTGTTGCGTATGATAAGTCTTTGTATGATGCAGCAGAGCGAGTATTAGCCCTGAGCTAAAGTCAGGGTGCGCTGTCAGACACGAGTGACTACGGAATTTGGATGGGGAAATGAGCATTACTTACGAGAAGATCTTAGGTGAAGATGCCGCTTATCTACTAGAGCATAAGTGTGTGACTGTAACGTCGGACTCCCTTGTCCATCCGGGTCCGAACTTCGTTGATGAAGTGTTTTCTCTGAGCGACCGTAACGTGACGGTCTTACGTAACATGTCATTGATGTTGAGGACCGGTAGGCTCGCAGGTACAGGTTTTGTGTCGATACTCCCTGTAGATCAAGGAGTTGAACACTCTGGCGCTGCATCGTTTTCAAAGAACCCATTGTATTTTGATCCTAAAAACATCTGTGAATTGGCAATTGAGGGTGGGTGTTCTGGGGTTGCTTCGACGTTAGGTGTACTTGGCGCGGTTGCGAGACGATACGCACATAGGATTCCTTTTATCGTCAAGCTTAATCACAATGAGCTGCTAAGTTATCCGCCTCGCAACGACCAGATTATGTTCGCCGCTGTTCGCCAAGCGTTTGATCTAGGTGCTGTCGGAGTGGGAGCAACTATCTACTTTGGATCACAAGAGTCCACTCGACAACTTCGCGAGGTCTCAGAAGCGTTCGCGGAGGCACACCGCCTCGGGATGTTTACGGTGCTTTGGTGTTACTTGCGTAATGACGCTTTCAAGATGTCCGATGGTGATTATCATCTTTCGGCGGATCTAACTGGACAGGCCAATCACCTAGGCGTAACTATCGAGGCTGATATCGTCAAGCAAAAGCTACCCGAGAGAAATGGCGGTTACTTAAGACTTGGATTTGGAAAGACTGACCCGTTGGTTTACTCTACTCTGACCACTGATCATCCGATCGACTTAACTAGGTGGCAGGTCCTAAACTCCTATGCAGGCAGAGTTGGATTAATTAATTCCGGAGGTGAATCGAAGGGTGACTCCGACGTTAGAGATGCAGTCAGAACGGCAGTCATAAATAAACGTGCAGGTGGTATGGGGCTAATTGTGGGGCGAAAAGCTTTTCAGCGACCCATGAAAGATGGGATTGAGTTGTTGAATCTTATCCAGGATGTATATCTTGACCGAGCAGTTACCTTAGCCTAAGCTAATGGTGTGTCTTGATCGTATGGGGAACTGAAGTAGAGTTTGAATGGTGGTGAAGGCAAACATTACGCTTCATGACCTTCATTTTGATCGTGAAAGTTGAACGACTAGATTAGAGGGCCGAGTGGGAGTAGGCTCCGGTCGGTGTTACCTTGCTCAACGATAGTAGGGTGGTCAAACTCTAGGTCGTATCGCTTTGCGGGGCAAACCAGCGTTTTAAGCTTTTAATTGCGACGGTACGAAGTCAAAAAAAAGTCTGCGAAACGGTAAAGATGCGATTACGTTACGGCCAGTTACATTGCTTGGTGTCAAGAGTCGATTGGGGATGGCCAAAGCGGCGCCCTGATCGTTGTGTATTAGCCAGGAAGCTACCTCTGAAGACGTTGCAACCGTTCTGGAGACATCAAGTCCTAGGCGAGCTAAAAAGGTTGTGGGGTCTTCTTTGAGATGGCGGTCTTGACGGTCGTTCAGGTCAACCGAGAGGGCTCCGTGTTCTGTAACGAAAAATGGATGTCCTCGCATTAACAAAGATGTAGGCAGGGTTTCAGAAAACTTAGTTGAGCGAAAGACGGACTTTAGAGTAGATGCTTTGACTCCTTCAATAAGTAGGAATGTAACCGACGTCGATAGGGTGAGGTATGGTTCTGTACTAACGATGCAAAGAAAGTAGCCATCCCTGCTTATGGGTTGCGTCGATATAGGAATTGACTGGAGGATCTCTTTTTTGTCAAGGGCTCCTAAGATCAGTTGAATCTCACCGGACCTCACGATCTGACTTAATCGATGTAAAGATCCATCTGGACTTTTTATCCTTCCAACCGGACTTATATTGATCAGCGCTGTTTGAAGTATATGGTGGAGAGAGTCGGACTCTACGGTAAGACGAAATGCGAGGGGCCAGCGGTCTCCTCCAAAGTTCGTAGTTTCGACGGATCCTTCGGGCCTATACCCAAGTACCAATGCTAACGTGCGTTGTGGTGTAGCGTCTAGTGAACGATGCAGGACTTCATAGAGATAAATCCCAAAATCCAAATCTTCCGTAAGTTGATTCGGAGAAGGGGTGAAGTCTACCTTGTCTACGGCTTCATCTTGTATCTCAGTTGTTTCAACTCTTGTTAGTCGGATGGGATTAAAGGTTGACATCCATCTCTAGTGTATGGGAGATTCCTATGGAGTAGAGATATTACCGATGTAACAAAAAGGTCAGAGTCTTGGTAGGAGCATATCTACGTCCAATTGCAGCCTCCGTCTTTACGCTATTGGCACTGACCGCCACTTGCAACTTATCAAGCCTGGTCTTTGCCACCTCTAAGAGTTCTTGGCGCATATGGTTGCGTTTTTGAGCTAGATCTTCATTCTTACAGACGATGAGCCGTTCACCCAAGTAGTCAGGGTGGGTGAACTCAAATAGGTCAGTACTGTCAAATAACCCAAGCTGTATGGAGCCACATTCAACTAAAGAACGAATCCGTTGGGACCTAAGAGCGCTTAGATAGAGGTAGTCAGGGTCTATCTTATGGAGCTTATCTATGTTTGTGGCTGAAAACATCCCTCGGTCACCCACAACAATGAGCTTCTCTAGCTTGTAGATGGACTTTATATCTTCAATCACACTACGAAATGACGCTAGATCTGA
>JAJYFP010000120.1 GCA_021790855.1 Actinomycetes bacterium | reverse complement strand
GTATAGGTCTATAGATGCATCTACCCTTAGCTCTGGATGTCCACCAGGCTCTGACTTTATGATATCGGGACTTAGGAGGTGTGGCGCAGCCGATGCAGCACTTGCAAATTTAGAGGAAAACTCGCCGAAGCTAAGGTGCTGAGATCGTTCCTTTATTAAAGAAAACGTAGCGATGTCCCAAAACTGAGTCGCTCCTCCATTACCCAGAACAACCTCATACCCCTCCGGCAAGGAAAACAGCTCTCTCAGTCCTTCTCGTAGGCGCCCAACTACGTCTTTAACCGTACTTTGGCGATGGCTAGTACCAAGATAAGATGTACTTATATCCTGAAGCGCAGAGAGAGCTTCTGGGCGTACCTTGGAAGGCCCAGAACCGAACCTTCCATCTCTTGGAAGAAGTTCCCCTGGAATCTGCATCATCGTCGTGTCTGTCAACTTAGACTTCCTTTCCATAGTTACGCGAACGAGGGAGTAATCAATATGTTCCAAACCTCACCGATATCTCAACGTGTGGCCCGTGTAGAGGAGTCCGCAACCTTGGCCATCGATGCTAAAGCAAAAGCTCTAAAGGCTTCCGGTGTCGACGTAATTGGCTTCGGCGCCGGGGAACCAGATTTCCCTACCCCTGAGTTTATAGTTGATGCTGCCGTTAAAGCGGCACGAGATCCAAAGAACCATAAATACACTCCCGCCGTGGGTCTGTTGGAGCTTCGAGAAGCGATCAGCACCAAGACTCTAAGAGACTCTAAGGTAGAGGTCTCTCCCAACCAAATAATCGTCACCAACGGTGGCAAGCATGCCATCTTCAACACGGTACTGACCTTGGTAGATGAAGGTGATGAGGTTCTAATTCCGAGTCCATTTTGGACCACCTATCCTGAACTAGTAAAACTTGCAGGAGGTACTCCAGTACAGGTTCCCACCACTTACGAGATGGGCTATAAGGTAACTCCTGAACTTCTAGAGAGATACGTCACCGGCAAGACGAAGTTGTTCATCCACGTATCACCGTCTAACCCTACAGGCGCCCTCTACTCGAAAGACGAGACCAAAGCACTAGGTGAATATCTACTTCAAAAAAACATCTTCGTAATGACGGACGAGATCTATGAGCACCTTACCTACGACGGATTGACCTCAATGTCTCTCTTAGAAGCTGTTCCAGAACTTCAAGAAAAAACAGTAATTGTAAATGGTGTGGCGAAAACCTACGCCATGACCGGATGGAGAATCGGTTGGATGATCAGTCCACCAGAGATACACAAAGCAGCTAGCAACCTACAGTCGCAAGTCACTTCTAATATCTCAAACGTCTCTCAGAGAGCCGCACAGGCAGCTCTCGAAGCAGATCTTAGCTGCGTTGTAGAGATGCGTAACGCATTTAATCGACGGAGAAAGGCCATGGTATCAATGCTCTCTGAAGTAGAAGGGGTTAAAACCCTCATGCCAGAAGGTGCCTTTTACGTGTTCCCGGAGGTAAGCGGGGTATTTGGTCGAGAAATTGCTGGCAAGAAGATCAATAGTTCCATGGATCTTACAGAGGTTATCTTGGATCAAGCGAAAGTAGCCGTAGTTCCAGGAGAGGCTTTCGGCGCTCCAGGTCATCTACGACTATCTTATGCTCTCTCGGATGAGTCGCTAGTTGAAGGTCTAGAGCGAATTCAAAAACTCCTGGGATCTTAGCTTGTACAGTTCGATAACTTGGACGCTTTCGTCCAAAACCTGCATTTGGTTCAAACTTAAGATACGTTCCAACCGCAGACTTTAAAACCCATTATCGATGAGGTCAAGAATGTAGTGAAACGTCACCAATCGCTATAAAGAGCCCTCAAGAAAAATCAACGAAACCCTGCATGGGCTTTGGTCTCAAAGCCGGATATTTAGTACTGACTTGCATCGCGATATCCGCATATTAGGTGTTTTGCCACCCTTCCGACGCTATGCTAGCACTTTGGCTCCGCAGTTTCGACCTCGCTGTTCCTTCAACTTAACGCCTCAAGCGTCTCACTGGAAAGGTCCTCCAACGTAAAGATCGCAAGCAATGGTAAGGCCTGTACTTCTTCGTAGTCGGCAAGAACCATATACCGTAGCAACAGCGCAATAGTAGCCGAGCCTTCTAACATATCTACCTTGGAGTACAACGCTCCAGACAAGCCAGAATAGAACGCCACAAAAGTTAGGAACGATCCCTCGAACTAAAAGTTACCTCACAAGACAAAACTTTCTATCATGGTTAGACGCTGAGAAAGTGGAAGACTGGTACTACAAGTCAATAAAGCAAGCTCCCTTTTGTTAGAGCAGGCTCCTTAGTTACCGCTATCAGTTGTGGATACCGATGTCACCGTAAAGTATGTAGTCAAAGACACGCAGTCGGAGTCTTGGAAAAACACGCGCTTTGTACACTACTGAGCAAGACTTCTTCGACAAATAACCTAGCGTAAAGTCTACCTAGCTATCGCCACGCCACTCACACGACCACTGATAGTCGAAACCTTCAACGTTGGACGCAGCGGTAATTAACTCCTACTTAGTGTCGTCGAGGGAACGTTCAAGAATTTGAGCCACGTCGAGAACCTCTTTGCCTTCGGCGGTAGCACCCTCAGCTACTCTAGCCTTGACTGCGTCATCCAGCATAATCATACAAAATGGGCACGCAGTAGATATAACGTCAGCCCCTGTTCTAAGAGCTTGATCTGTTCTCTCTAGGTTAATCCGCTTTCCGATTTTCTCTTCAAGCCACATTCGGGATCCACCAGCCCCACAGCAAAATGACTTCGACCTATGCTTATGCATCTCAATCGACTCAACCCCACTGATCGCGTTCAGTACACCTCTCGGTTCATCGTAAACCTCGTTATGGCGACCAAGATAGCAAGGATCATGATACGTCACCTTAGATTGAAAAACTCCTGGAGCAACTCTTTGTTGCGCAATAAGTTGTTCAAGAAGCTGAGTATGGTGCATGACCTCAAAGTTACCGCCAAGAGCGGGATACTCTCTCGCAATTGAATTAAAGCAGTGAGGACAAGACGCTACTATTTTTTTAACCTTCGCCTCATTCAATATCTCAATATTTTGCATAGCTTGCATCTGAAATAGATACTCATTACCCAACCTTCGAGCTGGATCGCCAGTACAGCTCTCCTTCGGGCCAAGCACTCCAAAGCGAACACCAGATCTGTGGAGTAATCTCGCTATAGTTACCGTGACCTTTCGCGCTCTTTCATCAAGCGCTCCAGCACATCCAACCCAAAATAAGTACTCAATATCGTTCGGAATCTGGCCGTCAATTACTGGTACGGTAAAATCAAGCTCGGACAACCAATCGCTTCGCTTCGAAGACCCAAGTCCCCACGGATCGCCTTGGTTCTCGATATTGCGAAGCATAAGATTTGCTTCCGACGGAAAGTTCGACTCCATGAGAACTTGGAATCGTCTCATGTCGACAATCGTGTCGACATGCTCGATATCCACTGGGCACGCCTCGACACAGGCTCCACAAGTTGTACAAGACCAAAGAACATCCTCAGAAACTGAGTCGGGCACCAAGGGTAGCTCTTCTGGGATCGCTGTCACAACACCAGTCCTTGCCGTTGCCGCCGCCCGA
>JAJYFP010000119.1 GCA_021790855.1 Actinomycetes bacterium | reverse complement strand
TTGAGACGCACCATACCTTGCGTAAAGAGTCGCTTAAATGGTTCTCGAAGATCGCTATTCAAAAGGCCAATATCTGAAAGAGCTTTAGTGAAAAAGCGAGCATACAACAAGTGCAAGATAGCGTGCTCTATCCCTCCGATGTACTGGTCGACTGGCATCCACTTTGCAACGACCTCCTTGTCAAAGGGTAGGCTCTCAGAGAACGGATCTGCAAAGCGTAGAAAATACCAGGAAGAGTCGACAAAGGTATCCATTGTATCTGTCTCTCGCTCAGCCGGTTCGCCACACTTAGGACAGGTCGTTTTCCTAAAGTCCGGATGTCGATAAAGTGGAGACTCCCCAGTCGGAAGAAACTCAACGTCGTCGGGAGCTATAATCGGCAACTCTTCTTCCCGAACGGCAGTCAGACCGCAACTGCTGCACTTAACGATCGGAATGGGACATCCCCAGTAACGCTGACGAGAGACAAGCCAATCTCGAAGTCGGTAGTTGACCTTACTCTCACCTAACGAGTTAGCCTCTAACCAACTTATTACTCGTTCTTTCGCTTCCTCAACTGTGAGTCCGTCCATCCACTCGCTGTTAATCTTCTCTCCAGCCCCGCTGTAAGCCTCTCCCGCAAAGCCTTCTGGAGGCTGAACTGTTCTTAGGATAGGTAGTCCATAGGCCTTCGCAAAGTCATAGTCTCTTTGATCTTCTCCTGGGACGCCCATCACTGCGCCCGTACCATAGTGAGCTAGGACATAGTCAGCGATATATAACGGCACCTCTTTACCATTGAATGGGTTGACAACAAAGCTTCCAGTTGCAACACCCCGCTTCGACTTCGTCATATCAACAGAGAGTCTCTCGATCTCAGATCGTGATCTGACCTCCTCTATAAACTCTTCCACCTCACGACGGAACTCGTCTTTCACAAAGCGCCAGAGACTTCGATGTTCAGGAGAGATTACAGCATAGGTAATACCGAATCCCGTATCTGGACGGGTCGTAAAGACTCTCAAAGATAGATCCGAGTCTCCTACAACGCAGAGATCCATCTCCACTCCGACCGACTTTCCGATCCAGTTGCGCTGCATAGTTTTGACCTGCTCAGGCCAGTCAAGATCGTCAAGATCTCGCAAAAGTTCCTCGGCGTAGTCAGTGATCCGGAAAAACCACTGTTCCAAGTCTTTCTTGACCACGATATCGCCAGAGCGCTCACAGGTCCCGTCCGAAAGCACCTGTTCATTTGCTAGAACAGTTTTACATCCCGGACACCAGTTCACTGGTGCCATCGCTTTATAGGCAAGTCCAGCTTCAAAGAGCTTAATGAAGAGGTACTGAGTCCACCTCATATAGCTGGGATCATGGCTCTTCAGTTCTCGTCGCCAGTCGTATACAGCGCCGAGACGAATAAGGGAGGCTCGAAGTTCCGCCACCCGTGCGTCTGTAAAGGTTCTAGGGTGAACGCCAGTTTTTATAGCAGCGTTCTCTGCTGGCAAGCCAAAGGAGTCATACCCTAAAGGAGAAAGTACCGCTTGACCGTTCATAGTCCGGTACCTCACGTTCAGATCACCAAAGGTATAGTTTCGAACATGTCCTTGGTGTGCTGATCCAGACGGATATGGATACATACAAAGCACGTAGGACTTCTCTCGGGGATCGTCAAAGGAGACCTCAAACTCCCCACTCTCCATCCATTTACGCTGCCACTTGGGCTCTATTTCACTGGGATTAAAGGCTTCAGCCATAAGAAAACACTAGCGTCGAAGTGCATAGATGCCTCTCATTGAGTACTAGTTGACCAAAAATTGAGCTACTTGCTCAAGGTGCACTCTACTCCTACCGATTGGGAGATAGTAATTACGAGGGGAGAGCTATGCCCACAGTCATAAATTCGCAACTTTCGTCAGTTGTAGACTCTTACTTAAAGGGACTACAAGACTCTGACTCTAAGAGGCTACTTGAGTACTCCGTAAACCTCCATAGCGCCTGGGCAGACACTCTCAGTTCATTTGGATTCAAAGACGACGATATCGTACTAGACGTTGGTACAGGACTTGGATTGATTCCCTTTGACATAGCATCTAAGACCTTATCAAAGGTAGTAGGGTGCGATATCTCAACAGAGTACATCGAGCATGCGAACCAGATCTTAAAGAAGATGTCAGGGGCGCGACTCCTCCGAGACGAGGGTCGGCTTAGCTTTGACGTTGCAAACATCACCTCTTTGCCCTATGACTCCAACTGCTTTTCCAAGGTGATAGTAAGAGAGGTATTTTCTTATCTATCCGACCCTCAGAGCGCCGCATTGGAACTATGTAGAGTCAGCAAGCTAGGAGCAGAGATTCTTGTAGAGGACATCGACGACTCATTTTATATCACCTATCCAGAACCATCTCAGGCCTTTGAAACCCTTTTCTCCACCGTAAAGACGTTACAAAACGATAAGGGTGGCGACCGAAACGTTGGGCGAAAGTTGAGTACTTACCTAAGCGAAGCTGGGCTCTCAATCATGAGCATCAAGGTGATTACGGAGAGTTCACACCAAAGTAGTGATCAGATGTGGGGAGAGAAAGAGTTTATCGCCAGGCAGCTAATCGCTCTAAAGCCACAGGCTTTAGAGCGAGGGTTAATAACCGCTTTCGAGTTCGACTCTGCCTTCAATTCATGGCTTTTAGAAGATATCCAGGCCGGGTTCAGAATGAACGCCCGGATATTGGTACACGCCAAAAAAGTCGTCCAGTGCACCCAGCGACAGGTACTTTCATTGAGCTAACGGAAGCTCGCCTGAACTCTCCAGGTAGTCGTCAACTTTCACAAGGCTACTCACTAAAGCCTTCACACAGTCTCGACCGACGACAACTTCAATCTCTTGCCATAGCTCATCAGACATGGCAAACACTTTTACTGCTAGCGCCTCTCCCTCTTTTGTGAGCGAGACGTCGTATCTCTTATGGCTTCGTTCTCTCTTTTCACAGAGACCCTTGTCTACTAGAGACTCAAGAGATCGGTGTACCGCCATCGGATCTGCAGCTAGATACTTTGCCCGAGCCCTCGAACTCATTCCAGGCATCGAAGCTAAGCTGCGGATCAGCGCAGCCTCTACAGTACTCAGCCCGAGTTGACTCACCGCATCCGACCATCTTATTTTCAGCCGCCTCGTTACCTTTGAAAGCAAGAACCCTGCATCGTTTGTAAGCTCGTACCTAGACGACTCCTCCACTTTCTTCCTCCTGAACGAAGATTTCAGCTACAATCTCCACACCTTTTGAGAACCTCGGCATTCCAGCGGTTATGAGAGTAGTCTCCAAAACTCCCATCATCTCCGTCGGAGTCGCACCCGCTTTAACTGCTGCCCGAGCGTGTAGCGCTGCAGGTTCGTCCGCTCCTAAAGCCAGTAGTTGAGCAAAATGGACAAGCTGCTGGACCTTTGCAGGAAGCGGGTTCTCTGCGAGAAGCTTCTTGCGCAGGCTCTCTACCTCAAATACGCTATCTAACCTATCGGCAAGTTCTGCCAGTTTAAACCGCTTTTGAACAGACTCTGGAAACTTTCCAAACGTCGACTCGTACCGAGCCCTAATATCGTCGATACCCACCGCTATCTCCTCGCCCGAGCAATTGACTCACGAACCGCGTCCAGTGCA
>JAJYFP010000118.1 GCA_021790855.1 Actinomycetes bacterium | reverse complement strand
TTTGTCATGAGAACCAGAGAAGACTTTTCAATGGCTTGATATCTAGGGGGAGAGAGTTTCAGAGTTCTTGGGAGATTCACCCAAAGCTGTACTCCATGTGATAACCCGCCCTTTCCAAGGACTCTCTCTGATGGCAGTTCATCGTGCAGGATTCCTGCACCGGCCGTCATCCACTGAGTGTCTCCTTCTCTAATGATACCTCCGCCACCATTGGAGTCGCGATGCACCATCTCACCGTCTGTGAGATAAGTAACAGTTTCAAATCCACGATGTGGATGCCATGGGGCTCCTTTGGCCTCTCTCGGCTCGTACGTTACCGGACCCATCTGGTCGAGAAAGATAAAAGGATCTGTTCTTTGTATTGTGGAGCCAAAAAAACCCCTCCAAACTTCGAATCCCGCTCCCTCTACACCGTGCGGTGCTGTCGAGACTTGAAATACTGGACGGAGGCGCTTATCAGGCGTGGGTTCTGGAACTCTTGGAAGAAGCAACAGGTTGTTTACGGTTGCTGAAGGCATGCCTTCCTCATTTCTTGCGCTTATTGAAAAACCTTTCCTCTTTAGAGCGAATGAACAGGTGGTTTTATTCCGCAAAGAGTGCCTATCTGATTTCTTTAAATGAGAGCGGGCTCCTTGGAAAGAAGCTCAAAGTAAAGATCCCTCTCTCTATCATGGCAGGTAAGGAGGATAATCTGGCGGTTTTGGCGTAGAGAGATCTCGCTTAGTGCTCGGAGAGTGGCCGCAGCTCTTGCTCTATCGAAGTTAACCAGAACGTCGTCGAGGACGATCGGATAGTTGTGAGTACTTTGACCATGAACGTTAATGTACCCAATACGTATGGCCAAGGAGAGTTCTTCCAAGGTACCGGTAGATAGCTGGCTCAAGGTGCGCCGTTCCCTGGTGTCACCTAGTTCAACAAAGATGCCACCCTCAGACGGGTCTCGTGTGCCTACCATCTGGTAACGACCTTGGGTAATGAGTTGGAAGATCGTAGAAGCCTCTTCTAGGACCGCTGGTCGTGTGGTCCGCTCACGGAACTCTTTGACTTCTTGGACTAATCGTTTGACTGCATCGGCTACCACGTACTGGCGGATGTCAGAGTGTAGCTGTTCGATCTTTGCGTTTAGGCGTGATTCGGTGACGATTGGGGAGTTTTCCTCCGCTTCTCTTATGAGCTGATTGAGTTCGCCGAAGCGATTCTGGGAAAGCTCTACCTTGGAAACAAGAGACTCCTTTTCGTCAATTAGCTGCTCTACTGCTATAGTTAATTCTTCATTTGGAAGTTTCGATAACTCCTCTAAAGCCATGGGAGAAAATGTCTTCTCCACCTCTTTTTGCAGTTGCTTATAGGCTGTGAGTCTATCGTCATAGTTGGTAAGAGTCCTAGAGGCGTTGCGTAACGTCTCGATAGTCCGATCGATTGACTGTAGTTGATCGAGTTCCATCCTTATTTCTAGATGCGAAAGAGAGTCTCTCGCATTGTCTTTCTGGGTTTGGAGCTGAGCAACTAGAGACTCGATTTCACTCCCTAATGTCTGTAGTTTTTCATCGGTTTCTTTGACTTTTTCAACTGCGTTGTCGTTCTTGCGTAGAGCGTCCTCCACCTTATTAGCAGCGTTTAACAGAGAGCTCTCGTCTTTGGAATCTATTGAAATCCCTAAGGTTTGTGCGAGTTCAACCACGCCTTCGAGTTGCTCGTTAACCTCGCTTGACAAGGTCATGAGATCGTTGACTACTTTGTCAGCACTTCTAAGTGTTCGAAGGAGTCCGAGAGACTCCGACGCCGTTTCATAAGGGATATCTATCTCAATGCCACAATTTCTAAAGGTTGAGTTAATATATTTCTGAATACGATCTAAGCGCTCTTTCCCACGTATTACCTCTTCCGATGCATTACCTTGGCGCTCTTTTTTCTCTTCGAATTTACTAAGTTGACTTTCTAAATCTCTGAGATCTTCCCTTAGTGAGCTACGCTGGCGCTCAACCTCAACTGAGTTTAAAGCTTGAGCACTGGAGTAGCGCTTCGTTAGCTGGTCTTCGAGAGCTTTATATTCGCTGTAGGTCTCAGTTGCGTTTCGAGCTCTGTAACTAACGAATATAAGATCTAAAGCGATAAAGGTTGCAGACACGGATGTCAAATCTAATAGGAGGTCATGGCTAGTGAAAGAGAGAATAACGGTAGCTACAAGTAGCAACACGAGTACTATCAGTAGGATATTTGGCAAGACGAAGCGAGATGAGTTCACGTCTTGGCGTTGTTTTAGGGTGACGAAGGAGTCTAACGTCGCCAGCTCGACCTTCTTTTGTTCAATCTCACCTTTGAGGTGGTTGATCGAGGATAAGATTTCCTTTCCATCACCAAGAGTATCCACTTCGCGCTGGGCTTCTCTTAACATTGTTAGCTCTATTTGAGCTTGACCTACCGAGTCGAGAATGCCTTTCTCCACTTGCAGAGTAAAGATTTCATCCGAGAGGCCCAACATCTGGTCCTCGTTTGCTCCCAGCTTGTTTTGAATATCCACTTTTTTGGACATGTGCTCATTGATTGTCTTTTGATACCGCTCGACTTTTTCGAACAGCCATTGTATCTGAGCGTCCTTTAGATGCTGATAGTGGAGGAGATGTATCGGATCGATTACGTCAGCGCTATACCTTTCTAGATCATCAGCGAACTCTTGTTTGCGTTTTAGCGCTTGTTCCAACTCTCTCTGGGACGACTTCAAGTTTTCAAGTTCCTCCACCATGCTCTCAAGCTCCGATGGCGAATTTGGAAGCGTGGTAAATGGAATATGTTGACGAAGCTGGTCGAGTTGGGTTTTCGAAGAACTTAATTCGAGAAGTCTATCGTAGCCCTGGATCTTCGTCTCGTACTCCTTTATCGCTTCCTTTGCGTCGGCTATGTCACGCTTGACCCTGGACTGCTCTATGAGCTCCTTTTCATAGCTACGTACTCGCTTCCTTTGGCCACTTAACTCTTTTTCGAGATCGCGTATTTCGCGCATCTCTTTATTGATCAGCGGTATTCTTGCGTTTGCACTAGAACTAAATAGAGCGTCTTTCTCCTTGTTTAACGATTCAATGACTCGCTGGAGTGTTCTTCCCTCTTCAAAGTTTCCAAAGATGCTGAGCTGGTAAAGGAAGTTTTGTAGCTGATCAGAGGTCATTACACCTAGACCGGCTACCTCCTTGACGTCGATGCAGTAGATTTTGGAGTATATAGATGGATCTAACGCAGATCTAGCTAGTTCGAACTCTCTAGTGGCAAGCGGCGGACCCGTGACTGAAGTGATCTCACTGGACTCATTGAACTCTACTTCAGCGATGCCCGATTCCATCTCCACTCGTAGACGTCCAGGAGCGTACTTATTGGACGGAAGATTATCTTTCCGTCGACGCCCGGGCGGAACGGGTCGAACCAATGACGATGTTAAAAAAGCCCTTAGGGTTGACTTACCTGCCTCATTAGGTCCGTACACGAGGTCAATACCACCGTCAAGGTTTAAATTTAGAGCCCTTGCGTCTAAGGTCTTGGTGTGAACTTCGATTACCTTCACGTTTGTTTTTCCTGTCCATTATCTTGGAACTGTTCTTGAATTAGCGCCTCGACGTGTGACTGTACGTCTTGGACTAACTCCGAT
>JAJYFP010000117.1 GCA_021790855.1 Actinomycetes bacterium | reverse complement strand
GCGCTGCCAAACTGCGCTACTTCCCGAGCATTGAACTAGTCTAGCGAGTCGATGTCTGAGTCGGTTTCAAGCTTTCATCCTCAAATGACTTCCCTTCCAGTAAAGCTGAGACTGCCTTTCTCAGTTTCATTCCGGTGAGAGGCTTGACTATGTACCCCTCGGCCCCTGACCTCTGAGCTAAAAACACGTCGGCTCGTCTATCAAGTAGTAGGAGGACCGGTGTATGGTCCTGGCGATTGCCAGACTCTTCGAGCCGTAGATCAAGAACTATCGCATATCCGCCCATGCTTCCAACCTGCATGTCGCTGATCAGCAGGTCGGGCTCGTGTCTTGCTATCTGCTCGCGAACTTGTGGTCCGGTAGAGACCTCAATAACCTGTACTTCAATCAAACTTAAAAGCGAGGCGATCTCACTTCGTGACTCGCTGCTGTCTGAAACTATCATCACTTTACTCACGTAGACAGAGTAGTACAACTACTTCTAGATGTCACTTCCTTTAAACTATCGCGGGTATCTATGGATCTGGAGTAGCTAGCTTTTGTACGAAAAGTTCGTTGCCGAGTCGTTTGAGAGCAGAGGACGTAGCAACCTCTTGTCCCTGATTTTCTAAGAGTAGATAAGGCGCACTATTGAATCCGGCTCGATGTTTTTCAAGTCGTCGAAGTTCGTGCTCTCGAGTCTTTGCGATTTGGTCTGAGTTGTTTAGCAGGGTTACTAATGAAGCAGATAGGGCTACTGAATCGCTAGCGAGTTCTAAGTGTTCCTCAGAACCTAGGAACTGTGGTGTAACTCGATTTACCAAAACGGCGTCAATAGAGATATCTGTCTCAGAGAGTCGACGGATGAGCTCTACGGTCTCTGTCAATGCCAAACTCTGGGGAGATGTGACTCCGATAAATCCAGTGCTTTGGCTGCCGATCAAGTCTCCTATCTCTTTAGCTCTTACCTTAAAACCTTCTTCGATCCCCGAGAAGGCCCGGAAAAATTCGACGGCGTCAGCTACCACCTCTGAACCTACGACTTTGGAGATCGTTTTAAGCAACGTACGGGTGGCAACACTTAAGGGCCTTAGGTATAGAGGGACTGGCTTGATGAGCAGCTGGAAAACACGGTTGTCCAAGAAACTTACGAGTCTCTTTGGCGCTTCAAGGAAATCAAGCGCTCCGACTGATGGGGGCGTGTCGACAACAATGAGGTCGAACCTCTTGTCATTGTGAAGTTCCCAGAGCCGTTCCATTGCCATATACTCTTGAGTTCCTGAAAGACTTTGAGTGAGATTTTGGTAGATCTTGTTTGCGAGTATCTCGTCTATCTGCTCTTGCGACGACGCATAGTTCTTCACCATTTGCTCGAAAGTTTCTTGGACGTCAAGCATGAGAGCGTGTAGTGTTCCTTTTGCATGTGCACCCAAAACGATTGGAGTGGGAGTGTTAGACAAGGACTTTAGACCTAAAGCCCCGGCTAGACGTTTTGCAGGATCTATTGTAACCACAGCAACGTTTCGACCTTTGTAGGCGCTTTCAATTGCGATTGCGGCTGAGATCGTGGTTTTGCCGACTCCTCCGGGACCAAGCGTCACTATAGTTCTTTTAGATTCGATGAGATCAGAGAGGCGACTGGTTGGATTTACTTTCATATCACTTCGTCTCTGCTCCTCATGGCTTGGCTCCTGTAAGTTGTACCCAGCCTTTCAATTACTGCAGCAGCCGTTTCTTTTGGAGACTCTACATCGAATACTAAAGGGAGCTCGACCACTAAGGGGCCCTGGAGTTTTCGTAGTTCATCGATGTGAGTTCTCTGTACTGTCTCCCATCCCTTGGAGTACCGATAGGCTTTGACTAAGGGGTGCTGCGGTGCCGCATTTAATACCGAAGAGTCGATATCAGGTACTGGATCTAAAACCTGATTGACCACGACTGATGTTACCTTTACGCCAACTCTTGTTTCGAGCAACGAGACTAACTCCAATGACTCAGCAATTGGTGTTTCCTCGGCGATGGTGACGACGACGCAACCAACTCTCTGGTGATCTTGCAACATAGATATGACGTCTTCCGCCTGACTGCGGAGAGGCCCGATATCGGCTATCTCTTTCAAACCCGTCGGTGATGAGAGAAACGACAGAGCGTGCCCAGTAGCAGGAGAGTCGACTACGAGTAAGTCATACTTACTTTCTCTTTCGATCTGCTTGATTTTTCCAAGCAGGAGGAGATCGCGTATGCCAGGTATTGCAGTCGAGACTACCCCTATGACTCCTGTGCCTATAAGTCGAGACGCAAACTTCCCAAAGCCATGATCTTCTAGGTACTCAATGAGGGCTTCGGCGGGGTCTATATTTATTGTATCTGGCGTCTCGCCGATGACGGATGATGTTGCGGACGAATTCGGAGCCCCTTCCACCTCGTCCGTTATCGGGTTAGAGGAGTTGTCTTGAATCTCTAACTTTGCAAAGTCTCCTAAAACGATCTCTGCGCAACGGAGCCCGCTACGTCGTGCGGTTTCAACCAGAAGCGCAGCGACTGTACTTTTGCCAACTCCTCCTTTACCAGTAACAAATATGACTTTCGGGTCATCGGCGATCTCAGCTAAGAGCGTGTTTGGTCTGAAATGAGCCACAAGGTTGATCTTAGTTTACGGTTGTGTCAATTCCCTGTAAATGCTCTTGAGAATTGTTGTGTTGCGCGATAACCTAAATGGAGACGCCGAGCGGTGTAGTTAATGGTTGGAAGTAGACGCAGGAGAGAAAAGTTGGCAATGAATGTAGAAGAGGCGGATTGGAGAGAACAAGCGGCCTGTAAAGGTGCTAATGGTGATCTATTTTACCCTAAGTCGGCGTGGTCTCGAGAGTCAAAAGAGAGTAGACAGCAACGCGAACAGATGGCCAAGAGAGTCTGTTCACGTTGCTCAGTCCAGCCCCGCTGTTTAGACTGGGCTTTACGTAATGGGGAGGTTGTTGGCGTGTGGGGTGGGAAAACTGAACGTGAACGTAGAGCGCTCGTCAAAGCCTCTCGTAGAGTTGCAGCGGTTGCTTCAGTCCATCATCAAGGGGCGGCAGTTTAGCTATTAGTGACGGGAGCTAGTACCGTAGTTGATCTCCAAGTTGACAAGATGACGGTTGTCTTGCTTGATCATTCAGAACGATGATGAAGTGGGTCAAATCTATATTGGTTCGTGAAGGCATTTACTACCGTGGCGTGTTGGACGTCGCAAAGGTGTCCGAAAGTAGAACTATATCGTATTGAGTGGCATCGCTTTACTGATACAGGGAAATGTGTTAGACGATGTAAACCGATACTTCAAGAAATTGCGTTGTGGTTCGTGAGCTGGACGTTCAGGTTAACTTCGTGTTGCACATCAAGTTGGATCTACGGAGTTTGCTATCGAAAGCTCGATAGTTCAAATTCCCAACTGTCCTGACGTTGGTCAATCTGCTCAATAATAGGAGTTTAGACTGTGGATTTATCCTCTGAGAATTGATAAGTTGCTTTGGCATAAAGCAGGATCAAGAAACTTACAAAGGTTACAACGTGTACACTCGTGCACCAAAGGCAGATAGAGCCAATCTTATCCAACTCCGCGTAAACGAGATAAAGAACGAATAAAACTCCCAAAGTAGCCATCGCCAAACGTATATTT
>JAJYFP010000116.1 GCA_021790855.1 Actinomycetes bacterium | reverse complement strand
ACCAATCCAAGGCGACTCCTATCGCAATGCTCCGCCATAAGTTCATACGCTCTATCAGCCTTACCCTCCAAGATAGCCTCTACTACTAAAGCATGCTCTTCCCATGATGCTGGAGCTCTCGTGATTGCGATGGCTCCAAAGAACCAACGTACGCGCTCTTCAATCAACGCTGCCATCTCTGCTAGGACGCTGTTTCCAGGTAACTGTACTATGGCAGAGTGCAGCTCTGCATTTTTATCTACAATTTTGATACCATCTCCGCTTAGAGCTTCAGCTTGTCCTTCTCGAAAGATTTTAGTCAACTGTTCCAGTCTCTCAGGATCAATCTTTCCTTCTGCTACCTTCAAAGCCGCTTGCTTAGCCGCTTCAGCCTCAAGTACAGTTCTGACACCAAATACTTCTTCCACCTCCTTTACCGTTGGCGCGTGTACGAAGGCTCCAAGTCCTCTGCGCAAGTCAACCCATCCATCTTGAGCCAACAACTGAAGTGCCTCACGAACCGGTAGACGGCTGACGCCCAAAGCTAAAGCAAGTTCTGTCTCCACTAAGTGTGTGCCAAAGCTAAGTTCACCGCTAACAATGTGCAGTTTTATAGACTCTGCGATCTCAACTCTAAGAGGATCTGGTCTAGTGACTCGTCTCAGTCCTCGAGGCAACTTAGCATTGGAGGAGGAATGCATAGCGCTATCCATCGAGTCAGTTAGTCCCACTGCCATCATTTCACTCCTCCAACCAACTTTTCATGTCTTAGTCAAGCACTTTGGTGCCACATCATTAAAACGTGTCAATGATCACATCTCCCGTATAAACGATATATCAACGTCCAGGTTCCCAAGTCAAGCAGCATTATGAAATTAGCACCAACTAACTCAACCTGCATAATTCAGCAACTATCTACTATCAAGTGTTCCGCTCTGATCGCTATCGCCATAAGAGCCTCGGAAACCCAATCAGGGGACTACGACATAGAGTTTCAAAGCTCAAACACTAAAAGATGACTTCTGTACCAAAGGGAAGTACCCTGACACTTACCGAGTACGGGAACAAAAAGCTCTTTCAAAAAGAATCTAGAACATCAAAAGTCACCGATCAGCTTGCACGCCACCAACCCGCCATCATCAACCCCAATTAGCCATCAAAGTACTTGACGTCGACAAGTACTAAGACTACTTATTTGAATCGTCGTCATAATAACTCCAGTCCAAATCGCTATATAATGAAATCGCCATAGAGACAACCGATCACGACTGTCCTAGACTTTGTCCTTACGAATTTCTTAGCTAGTAGGCGCACCATCAAAGTCAATTGATCCAACGAGTAGACTGGTTTCAAACTACAAGTATTACTAGGGAGACTTTGTTGAAACGAAGAGAACTTGGAAGCCAAGGACTTACGGTATCTGAAATAGGACTCGGTTGCATGGGCATGAGTGAATTTTATGGGAACTCAGACACCCAAAGCAACGTCGATGTCATTCATCGGGCTATCGATCTTGGCGCTAACCATCTAGATACAGCAGATATGTACGGTCCATTTCGAAATGAAGAGCTAGTTGGGAAAGCTATCGTCGGTCGTCGCGACGAAGTGATCATAGCAACAAAGTTTGGAAATGTACGAGGTCAGGGGGGTGAGTTTCTCGGTGTTCGTGGTGATCCGGAGTATGTTCGTCAGTCCTGCGAGGCCTCACTTGCACGTCTTAATATTGAAACAATAGATCTCTACTATCAACATCGAGTCGACACTAAAGTACCGATCGAAGAGACCGTGGGAGCCATGGCAGAACTTGTCCGAGAAGGTAAGGTTCGGTACCTCGGACTCTCAGAAGCCTCCGCCGCTACGATACGGAGAGCACACAAAGTTCATCCAATTTCAGCTTTGCAAAGTGAGTATTCTCTCTGGACACGAGATCCAGAGGATGAGATTTTTGACACTATTACCGAGTTGGGTATAGGATTTGTCGCTTACTCACCTTTAGGTAGAGGATTCCTAACCGGCCAGTTCAGAGAGGTTTCAGACCTAAGTGAGAACGATGGACGTAAGAGACATCCCCGATTCAAAGAAGAGAACTTCAATAAGAATCTAAAGCTCGTGGAGCAAGTAAAAACTCTCGCAAAGTCAAAAGGCGTAACTCCTGCGCAAATAGCTCTCTCATGGGTATTAGCTCAAAATCCTAACATAGTTACGATTCCGGGTACGAGATCAATCTCTCGACTTGAAGATAACATAGCCGCTAGCATGGTAACACTTACCCGACAAGAGCTCGAAGAGATCGACTCACTGTTTCCAAAGGGCATTACCGCGGGTGATCGTTACCCTGACATGTCTACAGTAAACAGATAGACAGAGTAGAAGACGTCTCCCCAGGGATCAGAGTGAAAAATCATTAACAAAGTACAGTTCACATCATTTTCCATATAAAAAGCGTGACTTGTTAGGTTGACGGTAACAGAGAACGCTTGAATACTAATGTTGACTGGAACTTTCTCACGACTCAAGCCTACTGGAGCAGTTGGAAAACCCACAAAGAAATAGAACAGCAAGAAGCGTGGAGGGTGGTTGCCCCCTACAACGTTTTCACTACAACGTTTTGCCGTTTCTCCTGGGCTTTCTCCGATGATGTTGCCACTACCTCGCTCACGTCCTTGACCTCACACCTTTTCGAGGTCAAGGACTTTAAGGCCATGATCCTCCAATGCGATCATCCACAACATAGGTGGATGCTTCATACTTAAGATGCCCACAGGCACTACCATAAGTTCGGTCTTAATCCTCCAGATAGTCCATACATGGAGCCGCTACCCGAACTGTAAAGTGCTAATCAACTCCATGTCGATATATCGCGCTATAGCGTCACTCTTTAAGACTCCTCAAGGTTTCTTCTCAGATAGACACGGTAAAAGTATTACTTAACAAAAGACCAGAGGAGATTAGCATATGCCATTCGATCAATTTACAAGAGTTCACGAACTTAACCCAGGAGCATACTTCGTACTCCCTATGATCTTGAATCTTCTATTAATAAGCACAACAGCGCTAATTGGAGTTCTTCTTTACAGACGATTCTCTGGTAGTAAGTTTGCGCCCGGCCAAGCATTGCCTCAGCAAGAACATCCCGAAGACATACTGAAACGAAGGTTTGCCGAAGGACTCATATCGAAAGAAGACTTCGAAGAGCGAATGACGACTTTAGTGGGAAGAACCCACCATCCACTTTAGCCCTCCATACTCATATCCAAAACCCACACCAACGCTACGGCTACATGTCAAAGTTCACGAATCTTCGTGCTTCAAGGCTCATCTGTAGAAACCAAGACCACCTTGGAGGTGAAGAGCGATTTCGAGATGAAGTACTTTAGTGCCGTCATTTGCAATTAATCGAGTAATGTAATAGTCGTAGCTCAACAAGTAGAGCTACGAATTGAAAGAGAAGAGATATAAAAAGTGGCAAAGGGAGCAGTTAAGTTCTTCAACTCCGACAAAGGATACGGGTTCATCAGCAGAGACGGTGAAGCCGATGTCTTTGTACACCACACCAACATCGTTGGAACGGGATACAAGACTCTTGAGGTAGGTCAAGAGGTCGAGTTCGACATCGCACCTGGTAATAAAGGCGATGAAGCGAAGAACGTAAGGGTAATCTGATACCCAGAAGGTAAGTACAAGCAATTGTAGTCTCGAAG
>JAJYFP010000115.1 GCA_021790855.1 Actinomycetes bacterium | reverse complement strand
CTAATACGGGGTTTTAATCGAGAAGTTACGGGGCTCTGGTACAGCACTTCACGAGTGGCATTTTGTTGTATAATGAGCGACTTGATTATAGTTAAATTGATCACGGTGAGGGTTGAGTTGTCTCTAAAAGTGATGAGGCGTGGACGGTTGCGGTGTTGATCCCAAGAAGGGAAAAAAACTCACTCGGAGATCCATTTATATGAAACCGTAGGTCTAGGTAGATGCTTCCTTGGGTGATACTCCAGACAGCGCTAACCCTATCCATACCGCCCTCTTGGTTGCTTATGACCTGATCTCCAAGTAGTGAGCGCGTGTATAGTGATCCATTGTTTCCCAGATAGACGCTTGACACTCTGACTGCTTGATCAGCTACTCCTTGAAGATGAACTGAGATCAACAAGAAGTTGATGAGGGTGTATATGAACGCAAAAGCGATCATCGCAACGCCCACTGTAATTACTTCAGTAATGACCCCGTCCCCTCGATCGTGAATATGACGGAGGGGTTGGGGTTGATTTTTATTTGGGACCTCACTGTCCAAGTTGTGATACCTGACTCGATATCGTTGTGGTTGTCTGACCCATGAGAGCTTTGAAGGCTATCCACATTCCTACCGCTAGGAATGCCACTATTAGGACAACTATAGCGGTTGAAATAACACCTTCACCATCTTCATTTTCAAGCTTACTAATATTCAGAAATAAGACATGAGTAAAAAGATACGATGCTCTTAATGCAACCTTCGACAAACTCCATTTTGTCATATTTACCTCCATCCGTGGATACTATATTGTAGCAAAAGATTCTGTCACACGCCTAAAGATTAGCAAGAAGTTTTAGTGAGTTGAATAGTGGTATTAGAAGCAGAAGTGATCCAGGTATCAGGACTGCGATCGATACGGGTATCCAAACTAACTGGGTTCGTTTCTCAATGGTAGTGAGGTGTTCTCGGTGTATCTCATCTTTGATGCTCATTGATATGGATCGGACGATCTGAGGAATCTCAGAGGTAAGGCGGGTGTCCTTGGTCATTTCAATTAGGAGTTTCAGTCGTGATAGCTCAAAGACGATAACTGTGGGTAAGACGGCGGTTCTCAGATCTAGGCCGTTCGAGATCTCTTTTAATGCGTTTGTAAAGACCTCTTGCCAGAGACCACCCACCTGTTTCGTGGCGGTAACGA
This sequence comes from Actinomycetes bacterium, assembly GCA_021790855.1. Next base: position 2,503 of record JAJYFP010000115.1, on the reverse strand, counting down.
AGGCAACATCGAAGCTTCGACCTTCGTCCAATGTCTGCGAAAGTTGATCGAAAAACTCTCTCTGGTCGTATCTGATCCTCGTCTTCATAGTGATGAAGCTGTTATATCTAAGAGTTAACTCCCCGATGATCAAGGTTAGAGAGATAAGGGCTGTGGGGAGAAGTGCCTTGATGAAGCTCTGTAGAGTTAGAAGAAGTAGACAGTACACAAGAGCCGTAGCGCGGAGATGCGAATAGGTATCGATCATGAGCCAAGGCTGAGTGAGGGTATCTCGTCGGAGTTGGAAAGCTCGCAGCTCTTTTATGCTTGTAGCGCTAGTGGTTGCTCTTTGAGATCGTCGATCATGACCTTTTTCTCCTAGATGCTTCATGATGGTACGGACTGTGCTTGACTGGCTCCGCCGACCTTTAGCAAAGATATTTGCGACTTGGACGAGTCCAGTAAGCGCAGTAAGTATTGCAAATGCGACGGCTATGGTTCGGATCATCTTGTGCGCCGTTTCTCTGCTTGGAGCGCCACGTCTACTGCGATGCGTTGCGCCTTTGACAGGGAGGGTTTTACTCGATAGCCGACTTGAGGAGGTACCATTAAGCGGGTTGTCCATACCCAACAGATAACGAGAATGAGCAGAGACACTCCGAAAATTAGTTGCGAGAGGGAACTAGTAAAGAGGTTGAGCCCTCCACTTAAAAAAGTCCCAAGGCCGAACATAACTAGAGGCACCACTACGACAAAGTACCGAGCAACCGTCACTGAGGCAAGTCGAGTCTCTAGATCCTTAGCTGAGTCGTACTGTCGTTGTTGCTCAAGGTGCAGCTGCCCGAGGCGTTCGTGAGCATGATGGGTTCCGTTCTGCTCACATCGCAGTATCGAACGCAGTACGTTTTGTGAGTTTGAATCAGGTAGTTCACGTTCTAGGTAACGAAACGCTGTATCGAGATCACTTGTTAGCATCCAGATGGCTTCTGCCTGACCAAATAGGTGCTGCAAGTGCGTATCGAGATCACGAGTCGAATCGAAGAAAGTTCTGGCTATTGAGTTACCTGTTGATGCCACGCGAATGGACATCTCTTGTAGAGCCGTTGGCCATAGATTCTGGAGAGTCTCCGAAACCTTAAGTTCATGTTCTTTCAACCAAGACCACAAGAGAATCAGCCCAGATGTTACGAGCGAGATTGAAACTAGTGGAGGAAGAACTAATGATGCGACCGCTTCGATGGATATGAGCGCGTAGAACTTTGGAGTTCGAATGAGACGCTTTAGAGCGTCAAAGTCAGCTTTGTCAAGAAGTCCAATAGACCTCCGATCGACCGAGGTTCTGCCTTCGACACCGATGCGCTGTGTTGACACCGGTGAAACTTTCGATCGAGAGGTAAGTGAAAAGAGCCCATAGTAAATAGACAGCGAAGCGACGAAGAGATAGGGGAGCTTGACCATATCAAGACCGACCCTCAACTCGAAGATCTAGGCGAGTTTTAGTCGTCACAGTTGTCTCAAGAGGTGTTCTAAGCGATGATCGTGAAAACAGCGGCGTTGAGGTGAATATCCAGCTATCACGTACGGCTTGAGGATCTTCGACCGCTATGACCTCGGTTACACCAACTAGATCTTTGTCTCGTTGACAGTGCACTACCAGATCTAACGAGTCTCCCACTAGTTGTGTAGCGGTGGTAGTCGTGATGGGTCGTTCTGATAACTGGGAGAGAAGTCTAAGTCTTTCAAGAGCGTGTTTTGCAGAACGAGCATGAAGTGTGGTAAATCCTTGAAGACCGGTCGATAGTGTAAGCAGGAATGGAAGGGTCTCTCGATCCCTGACCTCCCCGATGACGACTACGTCAGGCGTCATACGTAGAAAGGCGTTCGAGAGAGTTCGAAGGTCTACTTCAGCTCTGTCTGCTCGTCTCGGTCTAGTCTGCATCTGGGCAAAGTTGGATACGGCGCAGTCTAGCTCTAAGACCTCTTCAGCTGATACGACGCGAAATGTGACTGGGAGGGTGTTCAAGATCGCCTTTAGTAGGGTCGTCTTACCGCTTCCTGGTGCCCCGCTTATCACGACCGACGCGCCATTTGCGATAGCATCTGTTAGGAAGTTGCGACAGTCGTTACTTAAGAACCCCTGACTCTCTAGATCGCCCAGGGTGACTCCCTTGCTCGTCTGAAACTTTCTAATGTTTACCAACATATGGTTTTGAGCGACTAGCTCAGGATGGACAACATGGACTCTTGATCCGTCTGCTAGCTGAGCATCTTGTACTCCCAAAGCGGAGTCGAGCTTCTTGTGCGAACTCATTGAAGTGTCTAGCAGTCTCCCAACTATGCGTTCCACGTGGTTGTCGTCGTAAAAGCTGAGGTAGACGCGTGCTCTTGATCCGTCTCGCCTTCGTACGAAGACCCGTTGAGGAGCGACTATCTCGACCTCCCATACCGTTGAGTCTTTAAGTAAAAACTCAAGTGGACCAGCTCCCAATAGATTTGCTCGCACATAGTGCGAGATAAGTGTTTT
>JAJYFP010000114.1 GCA_021790855.1 Actinomycetes bacterium | reverse complement strand
ACTTCGTTCCTCCCAGCACTTTGCAGGGGAGTCGGCACTGGATCGTATAGCACTCCAGGAGTCAATCCAAGCGCCTCAATCGCCTCGTCGTGGTCGGGAACTCTATCGAACTCAGCCACGATTGAGATGCTATGCCCTGTGAAAACTGGAACTCGAACACAGGTTGCAAAAACTCCAAGATCATCTAGTTCCAAAATCTTCCGAGACTCTTGAACGAATTTAATCTCCTCTGTAGTGTCATGATCAACAAAGGATCCAGCATGAGGGATTACGTTAGCACCAATAGTACTTGGGAATACGTTATGCGGTGGAAACTCAATCGCCTGTCCACCAAAGGTAAGAGCTGAGAGGTCATCACATCTTGCAGACAACTGGCTCTGAAGTTCATCTACACCACTTCTACCCGCCCCAGACACCGCTTGATATGTCGAAACAAGCACTCGCTTCAGACCATAGAGAGTGTGAAGTGTCTTCAATGGAACAACTGCGATCATAGTGGTACAGTTCGGATTAGCTATGATCTTGGAAGAGGTTTCGGACAATAAGTAGCCATTGACCTCTGGAACGACTAAAGGTATCTCCGGATCCATCCGCCATGCAGGAGAGTTGTCGATTACATAACTTCCGCTTGCGGCCACCTTTGGAGCTAACACCTTAGAAGCCGAACCTCCTGCCGAAAATATCGAAACATCTAAACCGGAGAAGTCTGCGTAATGGGCATCTTCAACCAGTACATCTTCACCGTTAAACTCAAGCTTGGTGCCAGCAGACCTCGATGAAGCAAAAAATCTAATCTGAGATATCGGAAACGATCTCTCCACAAGGATCGAGCGTATAACCGCCCCGACTTGACCGGTCGCTCCAAAAACTCCCACTCGGTACATTAGTACTCTCCTATAGTCCAAATGCGCTGTGAAGCGCAAGTACAGCGCTCTCAAGCTGTGACTCTCGTACTACACAAGATATACGAATTGCCGAAGTCGAGATCATCTCAATGTTAATACCCTCGGTAGCCAGGGTCTCAAATACCTTGGCGGTGACGCCAGGATGTGACTTCATTCCTGCCCCAACCAATGATACCCTTCCAATCTCCTGATCACCGTAGACTGCCTCAGCACCTATATCACGTGCTACCTTCTCTGTTACCTCTAAAGCACTCTCCACGTCTTGACGAGGTGCGGTAAAGGAGATATCGGTAAAACCATCTATCGAGGTGTTTTGAACGATCATATCTACGTTTATACCTCGATCAGCAATTGATCGGAAGATTTGAGCTGCAACTCCAGGTTTGTCAGGAACCTTGGTAATAGTTATCTTTACCTCCTGAGTCTCATGGCTTATAGCGGAGACCACAGCTTGTTCCATAGTAGGATCCTCCTCTTTCACCCAGGTTCCCGGTTCCCAAGTAAAACTAGAACGAACGTGCAGCGGCACATTAAAGTTTCGGGCAAACTCTACGGATCTTAATGCTAGGACTCTGCCGCCCGATGATGCCAGCTCAAGCATCTCCTCAAAGGAGATAGCGCGTAGTTTCCTAGCAGTTGACACCACTCTAGGATCAGCAGTAAAGACTCCCGAAACGTCAGTATAGATCTCGCACACGGAAGCTCCCAGCGCTGCCGCTAACGCTACAGCAGTAGTATCTGATCCACCTCTGCCTAACGTTGTCACATCCTTAGACGTAGAGACGCCTTGAAAGCCAGCAACAACCGGCACTTTGCCTTCTTCGATCGCTTTCCAAAGTCGGTCAGCTCTTATATCCAAGATCTTTGCCTTCATGTGGGACGTATCAGTTATGATTCCTGCCTGAGATCCAGTAAAAGATATTGCCTGAACTCCGAGATCAGCGAGCGCCATACAAAGAAGCGACATCGAGATTCGTTCCCCCGCAGATAGCAGCATATCCATCTCTCTAGGCGTTTGGGTCTTTGAAACTTGATCCGCAAGATGTACTAAATCATCTGTCATCTTCCCCATAGCGGAGACCACTACTACTACTTGTTTACCAGACTTGACCGTTCGGGCCACATGATCAGCAACCGCCGCAATGCGCTCTGAGTCTCCTACCGATGTACCACCGTATTTCTGCACCAACAAGGTCACGCAAACAAGCTAATCGCTCTCGAACCCAAACTCTGATAAGACAGATCAGATCATTCTCGGCCAATTACCGAAAAGAGCGACTAGTTTTTCTTGAGTGCCAAGTGCTAAGCGACAACGAATCAGAGAAAATCAGCAGAGAGTAAGAGCCCAACAGCAGGCTGTAAAGAAAAAACAGACCTTGAAGAAGCGTGCTCTTCAGGTCGGAGCTCTCTTAGTACTTGCGATCATAGTCATTTTTTTCCAGGTTAGAGGGTCATCAACCAAATCTACCGGGACAACCTCAAACGTAGTTACCCAGGATGAAAGCGGAACGGTTTGCCCACAAGTGAATGGAAGTTCGCCAAGAATTACCCACTTCAAGAAAGCACCCACAACCTGTATTAATACTGCTTACAGCTATAGCGCGAGCGTAAAAACAACAGCCGGTACATTTGTAATATCTCTTGACGCTAAACAATATCCCGTCACGACCAACAACTTTGTATTTCTGTCTAGGTATCACTTCTATAACGGTCTTGATTTCTTTAGAGTTATTCCTGGATTCGTTATCCAAGGTGGTGATCCACTTAATAATGGAACAGGAGGACCTGGTTACAGCTTCGGCGGGGAGTACCCCAAAGCCGGGCAGTATAAGTTGGGTACCGTTGCTATGGCAAACACGGGCCAGCCCAACAGCAACGGGAGTCAGTTTTTTGTCATCTCGGGAACTCAAGGAGAACAACTACCACCTAGTTACTCGATCTTTGGTCAGGTGACAAAGGGGTTAAGCGTTGTAGAACGCATCTCTAACGCTGGAACTGCCCAAGGGACTCCAGCGAAAGAGTACAAGATGTTAAGTGTTACTATATCTCAAACTAAATAGGGGAATACTATGTTTGGCTCAAAGAAAAGCTACGACCCACCTGCCTGGGATGGATCCTCGTTAAGGGTGACTAACTTTAGCTCACCACCCTCATTTATTATTGAGGAAGGATCAAAGTATCAGGCTCTCATAAAGACCAATTTAGGTGACATGACCGTTGATCTTTACGCTGACAAAGCTCCGCTAACCGTCAACAACTTTATATTTTTGGCTCTCTACCACTACTATGACGGTCTTAGTTTCCATAGAATCATCCCTGGCTTTGTCGTACAAGGTGGAGATCCCTCTGGCAATGGCACGGGAGGACCTGGATATCGCTTTCGTGACGAGCTACCACTAGAGGGTGAGTATGAGATCGGTACCTTAGCGATGGCCAATGCGGGACCAAACACAAATGGAAGTCAGTTCTTCATCATTTCAGGACTCTCAGGCGTTGAGCTGCCGCCACTCTACGCAATATTCGGTAAAGTTACCGACGGTCTCGACGTCGTAAAGACGTTGGACTCTAAAGGATCCTCAAGTGGCAAGCCTCAACAACTCTGTATCATGGAGACCGTCACAATCATAGTATCCAAGTAGTTGGGTTCACTGGAAGTTACTTCCTAAATACCTAAACATTGACCCTATACCTCGACAGTCACAGGGGGCTCTCGCCAACCCTTTTTACAGGGTCGTTTTCCAGAGATGAAGAGTAGTGCGAAAGCTAGGAGATATATATAGATGACTTCGATGTATCGATCACTACATTT
>JAJYFP010000113.1 GCA_021790855.1 Actinomycetes bacterium | reverse complement strand
CACTCTGAGTTGGTTGTTGGAGCGGGGTGCTCACGTCTCTGTCTGTTCCCATCTCGGACGACCTAAAGGAAGGCCAGTCGAGCGCTACTCAATGGATCCAGTTCGCAAGGCACTGAATGAAAAGCTCCCGACCATTGAGGTACTTGAGAATCTTAGGTTTAATCCCGGAGAAGAAGGTGGATCTCTGGAGTTCGCTCGACAACTAGCTAATGGTTACGACTTCTACGTCTTTGATGCCTTTGGAGTAGCGCATCGAAGCCATGCATCCGTCGCGTTGGTCCCTACGCTACTTCCAACCGTTGCTGGAATCAATATGGCGTTAGAGGTTGAAAAACTCTCGAAGTTAATCGATTCACCAGCTTCGCCGTACGTCGCTGTTGTCGGTGGAGCCAAAGTATCGGACAAACTAGGCCTTCTAAAGAGCCTCATAGAAAAAGTTGATACGGTCATTGTAGGTGGCGCTATGGCCTTTACCTTCCTCGTTGCCCAAGGCGTCAAGGTCGGTAACTCCTTAGTACAAGAGGAGCTAATAGATCAATGTATTGAACTTATGTCAACCGGAAAGGTTCTTTTGCCTAAGGACTTTGTGACGCTTGAAGCTGGCAAGCCGTTTGGGATTGCAGATGGAGAGCGATCTCAGCGAGTCTTTGAGGGAGATATTCCTGAGGGTTGGTTGGGACTTGACATCGGTCCCCATAGTGCGAAAATCTTCTCTGATGTGATCTCAAGGGCAGCCTCTCTTCTTTGGAACGGTCCGATGGGGGTGTACGAAGATCCACGTTTTTCGGGAGGCACAGTTGCTGTAGCTCGTGCCGTAGCGTCATCAAAGGCGTATAGCGTGGTCGGGGGTGGAGATAGTGCCGCAGCTCTTAGGAAAGAAGGTCTTGCAGAGGGAGTCTCTCACCTTTCTACCGGTGGTGGTGCTTCTTTAGAGTTTATTGAGAAGGGTACGTTGCCTGGAATTAAGGCGATTGACGAGCGACTAGGTTGGCACTAATTAGATAATCGACCCAACTGTACTACATTGTCTGTAAGGCTTTGAGTTGGATGTGAGGGAGTACTTTGATGGCAGCCAGGTCTAGGGATGTTGTGGCTAAGCCTAATCCTCGTAACGGAAGATGTAGGTTAATTTCAGGCAACTGGAAGATGAATCTCAACCATCTTGAGGCGATCTCGCTAGTTCAGAAGTTACATTACTCACTTCGAGACAGTGACTATCAATTTACTGAAATCTCCGTGCATCCACCCTTTACTGCATTACGCTCGATCCAGCTTCTGCTAGAGACGGATCGAATTCCCATATCTCTTGGTGCTCAAAACTGTTACTTCGAAGGATCAGGTGCCTATACAGGAGAGGTCTCTGCGAGTATGCTCAGCAAACTAGGTGTGAAGTATGTGATAGTTGGGCACTCAGAGAGGCGGGACATCTTTGGGGAGTCGGACGAGGATGTAGCGATGAAGGCGAATGCAGTGCTGGGGTTACAGATGACTCCGATAGTCTGCGTCGGAGAGTCACTGTCCCAACGTGAGCGTTTTGAGACCGAAGGAGTCATCCAGTCTCAGGTTGATGCAGTCGTTGCCGCCATGAGTTCAGAACTCTGTGAGCAGCTCGTCTTTGCATACGAGCCTAAATGGGCTATCGGCTCAGGAGTTCCAGCAGAGCCAGCGGATGCAGTCGTCGGAGCGAACGCCGTTAGGTCCGCTATAGCAAAACATCATGGTGAGGCTGTGTCTAGTAAAGTTCGGATTCAATACGGAGGCTCAGTGAACTCAGCTAATGCTAAGGAGTTCCTTGATCAGGGCGAAATTGACGGTCTTTTAGTTGGAGGAGCTAGCCTTACAGCCGAGGCCTTTACCGCTGTAATTCAAGCTTAGGAGTTAGGAAAGTTGTTAACCGTCGTTCTTGTTGTCTTGCAGGTTATCTCATCTGTCTCTATGATCATCTTTATCCTGGTTCACAGTGGAAAGGGTGGAGGTCTATCTGATATGTTGGGTGGTACTTTAAATGCCACAGCATCAGGTTCGACTGTGGCTGAACGTAACCTGGATCGAATAACGGTTGTATTGGGTCTAGTGTTTGTGTTTTGCTCTGTGGCACTTGCTATTCGACTCAATCCTTAAGACTAGGTGTTTGAACTGTTTGATGCTTCGATGCGCTCCAAATTAGGTGCTTGCTTTCGGACGGTTACGACAGTATTGTGAGACGACTTTATTTGAGGGAAATTGAGAGGTCAAACAGACTATGTCGCTCTCTCACCAACCTTGGGTAGGTACGTCGTTAGGTAGTTTTAGGGTCACTTACTCAAGCTCTTGTCGTGTAATGGATCTGTAAATGTTGCATGAGGCTTTCTAAGCTCTACTCCGGAATCGGTACGCGGTTTTAGATCGCTCAAAGGTCGGGTCGCTTAGAGCTTGAGAGATCGGAAGGTTTGGCCAGGCAGTCGGGTGATTAAGGTAACTGAGAACATCTATAGCCGTTTACTCGTTTTGTAGGAGGACTTTGATCTTTTGAACTTGCAATGTGTTTGACATATCGCTGAAATACATTGGAAACTTTGGCGAATTAGTAAAGTATCTATGAACGAGATCTTCAAAGGGTACCGAACCCAATCCGACTGGGACGAGATGATCGATAGAGACGATCTACCGCGTAGTGGATGCGAAGATCTCTACGATGCTATCTTGAAGTTCTCTACGGAAGAGTTTGAGGAGCGTTGCAACGAGAGAGATCGATCCTTTATGGATAGGGGTGTAACCTTCTCGCTGTCAGGGAAGGAGAGTCCCTTCCCGTTAGATCCTATTCCTAGGATTATCACCGGTGAAGAGTGGAACACTATCGACAGTGGAGTTTGTCAACGTCTCAAAGCTCTGGAGATGTTTCTTGAAGATGTGTATAACGCTGGAGAGATTGTTCTAGACGGAGTGATCCCAAAAAGTCTCGTATACAACTCCCCGGGATTCAAAAGAGAGGCCTTTGGTATCGTCCCTTCAAATGGGGTTAGAATTCCAGTTGCCGGAATGGACATCGTTCGTGACGAGACAGGGCAGCTGTTTGTTTTAGAGGACAATGTCAGGACTCCTTCGGGAGCCTCTTACGTTCTTGAGAATCGCAGGGCTATGACTAGAATTTTCCCTGGTCTCCTAGCTGAGCACAACGTTCGACCAGTAGCAAGCTATCCGATCACCTTGCTTAGCGCGCTTAGGGCCCAAGCACCCGCAGGCTGTAGCGACGCGCCTGTAATCGTTGTATTGACACCAGGCGTATACAACTCCGCATACTTCGAGCACTCATTTCTTGCTCGACAGATGGGAGTTGAGTTGGTTGAAGGTCGAGATCTTATCTGTCGGAACAACAAGGTCTATATGAAAACGACAGAGGGTGAGACTAAAGTGGATGTCGTTTACCGACGGGTGGATGACGAGTATCTTGATCCGTTGGTGTTCAAGCCGGACTCATTTATCGGGTGTGCTGGGATTTTGAACGCGGCTCGAGCTGGAAACGTCTCGATAACCTCGGCGGTTGGTAACTCGATTGCAGACGATAAGTTGATCTATACCTATGTACCTAAGATGATTCGCTACTACTTGGGAGAGGAGCCAATTTTACGAAATGTACCGACCTTTGATCCTCAAGATCCATTCGCTATGGAGTATATCGAAGAGAACATTGAAAGGCTCGTGATAAAACCCGTCGACGCTTCAGGCGGTTATGGACTGATTATCGGCTCTGTGGCTGATGAA
>JAJYFP010000112.1 GCA_021790855.1 Actinomycetes bacterium | reverse complement strand
CCACACCTCTCACTCTTCCATATTCCATTTCAATAGAGTTAATCCAGCGCAGCATGGCAAATGGTCCAACGGTAGTCTCCGCCTGCAGCACCATATTGAGATAAGAACCTTGCCCTTTTGGACCACCTACAGCTTCAGTCTCGTACACGTTTGAGAGTTTCTTTGCCACGTCACCCAACGCGCCAACTGCCCCCGCAAGAAAGTGGCTCCGATCGCCAAGATTCGACCCGAGCGCGAGAAAGAACTGCATGATTACTTCTTTTGAAAATAAGTAACCGCCGCGTAGGCAAGGTGGGCTTCGACAGGTGGTCTCAATTTCTTGACCGTTACCTCCGCTGACACTATCAGCGGGTTCTCGAGCAACTCTGAAGCAACCGCAATAGACAGGGTCTCCAGGAGTTTGTACTTTGTTCTCCTTGCAACCCCAGCGATCGTATCAGTCACAACGGTGTAGTCGTAACTCATAGCCAACTCATCGGAACTTGGCAACGACTTCAGCTCAACTTTAATGTTGAAACTCAGCGGTTGAAGCCTTTCCCGCTCTTCCTCTCCTACTCCGACATGACAAAGAACCTCAAGTTCTCTAAGTTCAATCGTCAAAACCTTTAGATCTTGATCCATTGAGAGCCTTTCCTCATTGAGAGATTCGAACGAAACACTCTTTCCCTAGCGCTTCGTCATTGCTTCAGAGTTTCGAAACGCGGTGTCAGCTCTCTGGAGTAGATTCAGCAACTGAACCGTCTTCATAACTTCATGAACTCGTACGATCGCAACTTCATTGAGAGCACACCACGCTTCAACGGCAAGCTGATGTTCTTCACGATCTTTTGGAGGTGGAGGGGTTTTGTCAGCTGAAGAAAGCTTTGACAAGAATCTCTTTCTAGAAGTACCAATAAGTACTTTGCACCCCAACTCCTTAAATTCCCCAATACATCGCAATATCTCAAGATTATGATACGCCGTCTTACCAAAGCCAATTCCCGGGTCAACGATCACTTCCGGAACACCCATGGAAAGGGCCTCTTCTACCTTTAAACGCAGATAGGTTTTCACTTCTCCAACAACGTCGTCGTAGGTAGGAGAAAGCTGCATGGTTTGAGGATTACCCTTCATATGCATAGCTACCCACGGCACCTCGCATCTGGCAGCCACAGGTGCCAATGTACCACTTACGTCATTTATAATTTTTGCCCCGTTCTCTACGGCCCTCTCCGCCACCATCGCGTGGCGCGTATCCACCGACACCAACCCATAACAAGACAGGGTTCGAACGACTGGCAACACTCTTCGAAGTTCTTCTTCTTCATCTACCACATCAGCAAAAGGTCTCGTCGATTCACCACCAACATCGACTATCTCTGCGCCCTGTTCAAATAGCTTCATGCCGTGGTCTATGGCTCGATCGTGATCAAAGTACTCTCCACCATCAGAGAATGAATCTGGCGTGACATTCACAACACCCATTACGATCATCTAAGGTTACACCTATCGTTTCGGGGAGCGTATCAGCTCCATCGCCTCAGCCCTAGTTGCAGCATTTGCTTTAAAAACACCCCTCACTGCAGAAGTCATGGCCTTCGAGCCACGTTTTTTTACGCCCCGTACTGTCATACAAAGATGTTCGGCTTCAACAACGACCAAGACACCTTTAGGTTTGAGTGCAAGCTCAATATAGGTTGCAATCTCCGTTGTTAATCTCTCCTGCACCTGCAGTCTCTCAGAAAGCACCTCAACTAGCCTAGCTAACCTGGATAGACCGATGATTCGGCCTTGAGAGTTCGGTATATACGCAATATGAGCCTTACCCAAAAATGGCAACATATGGTGTTCGCATAGAGAAGAAAACTCCACATCACGAACTATAACCATCTCCTCATGTCCTGCAGGAAAGGTCTCTGCTAAAATTGTGTTAGGGTCAATCTCTCTACCGGCGAGCATCTCAAGATGGCTCTCCAAGACTCTCATGGGCGTGTCCTTCAACGTTTCATCGTCTAGATCGATTCCGATAAAGGTCATATACTCACCGAGAGCTTTTAAAGCTCGTTCTTTGTCTATCCTCACGACAGTTTCAAGACTCCGGATCTTCTATATAGCGTGCGACAAATGGCAAGTTCCTAAATCGCTCCGCCACATCCAGACCATATCCTACGACAAAGTCCGCTGGAATCTCGAATCCAACATAATCTACCTGCAGGTCCGCCCTTTGAAGTCCTCGTTTCAGAAGTAGAGTACATACAGTAACCGACTCTGGACCTCTCGCTTTGAGATTGCGCAACAGATACTGGAGTGTAAGTCCACTTTCGATGATATCTTCTACGACAATTACATCTCTGCCAGCGATATCAGCATCAAGATCTTTAAGTATCCGAACCACTCCAGAGCTTTTAGTAGCACTCCCATAAGAGGAAATCGCCATAAAGTCAAATTCAACAGGAACAGTTATAGACTTGGCAAGGTCCGACATAAACATGAACGCACCTTTCAAAACACCAATCAGCAGGGGTGCCTTGCCGTTGAAGTCCTTGGAGATAACCTCTCCCAACTCTCTAATCCTTAGTTGTAGCGACTCCGAGTCAACAATAAGGTCCCCTATATGGGGATCCTCCTGAGTAGGCTCCACCTGACCTCCACCTAGTTTATCTCTAATTCAACCACGCAAGTGGCAAAGTAAAGCCTAGACCAAGTCCACTAACTCCTTGGTCGGCAGTTGTACTTTGAGGGACCCAGACCTTCTAAGCAACAGATGCCCCAAGGGCAAAGAAGTGGAAGACGGTCCACCTCTTACAACCTCCAAACATTTTTGAGTGTGGAACCACGAGAGTTGTAATCCTGTAACTTCAAGCAACTTCGACCTAATCCACATCGAGGCGATATGAGAGGGACAGTCTTTAAGGTCTTTCAACGTAGTAGGAGTAAATCGATCTAGCACGCTAGTTACTATCTCCTGGTCCTGACGTAAAAGCCTTGAAGTACGATAGATAATAGGAACGACGTCTCGCTTGGCGACATCACATAACAGAGGAATAACTTCGTTACGAACCCTGTTTCGCACAATCTTTGGATCTCTATTTGACGGGTCAGTGAGAGGGATCAGACCAACCGATGCGCATATTGCATCCGTTTCATACTTACGGACTCCAAGTATGGGATGTCTGATACCCATCTCCATCGCTCCTAGACCTTTGAGTCCCCCACCACGAACCAAGTTGTAAAGAACTGTCTCCACCTGATCATCCGCTGTATGACCCGTGGATACATCCTTCGGTAAAGCACTGTATCTAGCCTTTCGTGCCCGTTCTTCTAGGTTGGGACCAGGTTCAACCTTTACTCGATGCCTGATGAGCGTCACCCGCAATGGACGTAATTGTTCTTCTACCATGTCCGCCTCAAGAGAAGACTCTTTGCGGATCTGGTGATCAACATGGTGGGCGACTACTTCCAGACCTACCAACTTAGCGAGTACAACCAGAGCTAGCGAGTCTGCTCCCCCAGAAACTGCTGCACTAATAAGAGTCTCTTTCTCCAGCTTCTGAAAGAAACAACGTGACAAGAGGTCATCAACGTCTATCCCAGACTCAGTTAGTCGAACTCTAAGTTCTGTCTGAAGATCAAGGGACAAGGTCCTAGCCACTGTATTCTCATCAAAAGAGCTACCTTCACTCTTAAGCAGATAAAGATGTGGAACGCTTCGTCCTGATCCACTCTCATTTGTCACACCAAAAAGGTTACCCTAAGTACGAAACTGTAA
>JAJYFP010000111.1 GCA_021790855.1 Actinomycetes bacterium | reverse complement strand
ACCTTGTCTAACATGTCGTCTACGCCTCCTGTCTCCTCGCCAACAGCGACCATTTGAGTCACCATCGGTGGGAAAATAGAATGCATACCCATTCGACGTGCTAAAGGTTCACCCTGCTTTACCCCCACCTCAATATCAGCAACCGCTTCGACCATCTTTACATTTCCAGCAGCCTCGGCCGTGATCGACAAAGAGTTGAGTATTGGAACACCGGAGCGCAACAACGACGCTAAGGTTCTCGAGAAGCGAACTATCGCATACTTATGCGCAAGCTTTCCAAAGACGGGGATCCTAAGGATCAAACGATCCAAGAACTCCCGCCCCTTCTTAGATCTTCTGAACCTGATGAAACCCACGGTCGCTCCGATGTAAAACAGCACTACCAAGGGGAGATAGGCGACAAATATATGCGACACCGCCATCAATATTCTCGTAGGCAGAGGAAGTTGTCCGTGCAAAGAAGCAAAGATCTTTTTGAAGGTTGGGATAACGAAGATCATCATCGCGGTAAGGATAAGAACCACAAGTATGAGTACAGCCACAGGATACGTCATCGCCGACTTCATCTTGCGCCTTATCTCTACCTGCTTCTCCAAGGTATTTGAAAGGCGCATCAGTACCTCGTCTAGAACTCCGCCGGACTCTCCGGAACGTACCATTGCAATAAAGAGGTGGTCGAATACCTTGGGATGTTTACTTAGCGCTACCGAAAGAGACGAACCTCTCTCTATATCCACCTTCACCTGCTGGAGAACCTTTTGAAAGTTGGGATTCTCAGCCTGGATAACTAAGATATTTAGAGATCGGAGAAGGGTTAATCCCGAGCTTATCATCGTCGCAAACTGTCGACAGAATACTGCAACATCTTTTGGTGTAATACGATCGGTCAGGCCTGGAATCTTTATCTCAGTCTTGGCTAGAGAACTCTTAGATCGCGTAACCGAGACAGGAATGAAACCCATCTCCTTCAGTCTCGCAACAACTAGTTCCTGGTTTTCAGCCTCGACCTTTCCATCAAGAACATTTCCCGCCTTATCACGTGCTTTATATGCGTATGTTTCCAACAATTCCGTTACCCGATCCTAAGAGACGTCTAACCTCTTCAGGACTAGACGAGGCCGATAGTGCTTCTTTGAGTGAAACCTCTCCTTGCTTATGCAACTTTGCCAAAGACGAATCCATGGTCTGCATACCGAACTGAGCCCCAGCTTGCATAGCCGAGTAGATTTGATGAGTCTTTCCTTCTCGAATAAGGTTTCTAACCGCAGGTGTTCCTACAATAACCTCTGTCGCAGCCACACGGCCTGTCCCACTTGCACGACGTAGTAGCTGTTGCGTTACTATTCCTTGGATAGTCGCAGCAAGCTGGATCCGCACCTGGGACTGCTGATTTGTAGGAAATATATCGATCATACGATCAACGGCTTGAGGTGCATCTTGGGTATGCAAAGACCCCATAACGAGATGTCCTGTCTCGGCAGCTGTAATTGCAGAAGAGACGGTCTCGAGATCTCTCATCTCACCAACTAGAATCACGTCGGGGTCTTGTCTTAAGACATGTCTAAGTGCAGATGCAAAAGACTTTGTATCGGTCCCCACCTCTCTTTGATCCACAAGGGACCTCTTAGATCTATGTAGAAACTCAATGGGATCTTCAATGGTTACTATATGGCAGGCTCGTGACGCGTTGATCTGATCCACAATCGCAGCCAGCGTCGTTGACTTGCCTGAGCCAGTCGGACCAGTGACGATAACCAGTCCTCTAGGCAACTCTGCAAACGAAGAGATCACTGGGGGAAGTCCCAACTCCGTAATGGAAGAGATCTGATAAGGGATAAAACGAAATACCGCCCCTACACTTCCTCTTTGGCGGAGAACATTCATTCTAAATCTACCGAGTTTAGGTACAGAATAGGAGGTATCTAACTCAAGGTTCTCTTCAAACCTCTCCCGCTGGTTCTGGGTAAGGACCGAGTAGACCATCTCTTGAAGAAGCCGAGGAGGAATCGGAGGAAGGTCATCTCTTCGAACTAGATCGCCATCGATGCGAAAACTTGGAGTCGTTCCCGCAGAGAGATGAAGGTCTGACCCACCTACTGTCACAAGGTAAGAGAGCATCTCGTTTATATGGAAAGGATACGAGTCCGTTACCGCATCAGGCACGACACACCTTTCCAATCACGGACTCTAAAGGTAAGACACTCAGTTACAGTCACATTGGTTATGTCGGTAAGTTATGCAACAACCCTTAGGATCTCTTCTAAGGAAGTAGTCCCACTTGCTACATGCAAGAGACCGACGCTTCGCATATCGATCATTCCAGCTTTAAGTGCTAGATGACGAATGGAATCCGTTTGAGCTCCTTCTGCTATCGCCCTTTCGAGATCCTCGTCGATAGGCATCACTTCATGGATCGCAATTCGACCCCGAAATCCTGTGTTGGAACACTGCTTACAGCCACGTGCTCTATATAGAACCTCAGGAGCTGGTGTCTCGTCTAAGTTCCATCCAGCCACGATGAGATCCGCCTCACTTATCTCAACGGGAACCTTGCAGTTATCACACAGCCTGCGGGCTAGTCTCTGTGCGACCACACAGTCCAGAGCCGACGCTATCAAAAACGGCTCAACACCCATCTCTGTCAAACGAGACGGCGTTGAGGCCGCATCGTTGGTATGGAGAGACGACAGCACTAAGTGTCCCGTCAAAGCTGCTTCAACGGCAATCGATGCGGTCTCACGATCGCGAATCTCCCCAACAAGTATCACATCGGGATCTGACCTTAAAATAGATCGGAGCGCATTAGCAAAACTCAGGCCGGCCTTGTTGTGAACCTGAACCTGATTAATGCCGCTAAGTCGAAACTCAACTGGGTCTTCAACTGTGATTATATTGCGCTGAACTTCGTTCAAGATATTGATTGTCGCATAAAGAGTTGTTGATTTTCCAGATCCCGTCGGGCCGGTGACTAAGATAGTTCCCCAAGGCTTCCTAAATGAGCGTTCAAATCGCGCAAGAGATTCCCTCGTAAATCCCAACTCTCCCAAAGAGAACTGTGCCCTGCTCTTATCTAGTATTCTGATTACGACCTTTTCACCTTCCACCGTCGGAAGGGTAGCTACGCGAAGATCCACCTCTTTGCCATCTATTTTCAAAGTGATACGCCCGTCTTGTGGAACTCTTCGCTCAGCGATATTTAGACTCGCCATCAACTTAAGTCGAGTAACAATCCCAGATTGAAGCGCCTTTGGCACCCGCGTTACCTCATGTAGAACTCCATCGATCCTAAATCTAATTCGGATATCACCTTGCTGTGGCTCTATGTGAATATCTGACGCTCTATCTAAGGCTGCTTGAGATATCGTCATATTGACAAGTCGGATGATCGGCGCGTCGTCTACCATATCGGTGACGTCTGCTTCTAGTTGACCTCCTCCACCGCCAGCCTCCTCACTAGCAGCAAGAGCAGTGGTCTCTAGGGCCTCTTCACCCATGCGCTGGATACGTTCTATAAGCGAGACCAACTGGCTCCATGGAGCCACGACTACCCTTACTTCTTTACGAGTAATCGCTCTCACATCGTCAAGTGCAACTACGTTGGTGGGATCCGCCATAGCCAGTAGAATGCGGTCATCTTTAGTCCCAAAGGGCAAAAGTGTGTACTTCTTACATATTTGACTAGAGACCATAGTCGCGACCTGGTCATCAACGGACACACCATCAAGATCAACAAACTCAAGGCCCAATCTAGAGGAA
>JAJYFP010000110.1 GCA_021790855.1 Actinomycetes bacterium | reverse complement strand
TGGGCAGATAGTTGTCCCACTAGATAGTTCAGATCGGGAAGGCCCACATCTAACAGGGAAGAGTAGTAAAAAAGATAGGGATCGAATATTACGCTTCGCTCGTTTCCTGGAAGTTTCGACGTGTATTTCGTAAAGGTAGCGCTATCGGCGTATGGACCATATCCAGGAATCTGGCCGTAAAGAGTCTGTACTCCAAAGGTCAGAAGCTGAAGGGCGCCGACGGCTATCGATATATTCATAAAGAACGCCGCATAGCGTTTCTTTTTTAGGTGAAGTGAAAATACCAACGAACTCAAAGAGATGATGGTGAGTAACGTAGCTATTGACACCATGATCTTGAGACGAAAGAGATGCGTAGGGTACGGAGTGGGAACGTTGAGTAGTTGAAAGAGCGATGTTTGTGAGACTATAAGAAGCGTTGTTGTGGCAACTGCTAGAGCTCCAAACACTAGTGAGATCCAGGTGAGGGGTGTGAAAAGACCTTTTTGGAACGGCAACTTGGAGCGCAGAGTTTTAGACATCTTATCTAGTGAAGTTCCAAACCCCAATGTTGCGACGAGGTCCACTACAAACATGTTTCTCGACGGTAACCGTTGCAGATTGTACAAGGGAACATGCGCCATGATGTACTCGAACGGTGGAAGGTAGGTGCCTAGCGCAAGTATAAGGGCGATGACGCCAGCCAATACAAGAGCCATTCGTTTCGAGCTTGAAATTGAAGTTAACCTTTTGCTTACAAGGGAGGCAACTCCTATGACACTTACAACTGGCGGTAGGTATGTAGATATCTCTGCCAAGTTGTAGCTTGAAAAGTAACCTGTAACTCCAAACGCACTGTAGTTTCCAAAGAGAAACGGATTGACAAAAGTGGGCAGATAGTAAGGGCTATAAGGGCCAGCTTCAAAGAAGTTGGCACTATTACTCGCTCTGTTGGAGAGCGTCTCAAATAGTAGTCCAGGGATCCACTGTACGGCAGATAGTGAAAGTGCGATGATCCCTGCCAAGGCAAAAAGTGCTAACATTTGAAGCTTTTTTGGAGCTTTCAAAAAAAGTATTAAACTTATCACACCCGCCATTATGAGTCCGTCAATCATTGCCTCTGGAGCACCAGCGAGTACTGTCAAGGCGAAACTCACCCCAAAAAGAACCGCGTTTTTTAAACGATCTTTCGTGGACGACGCGTCGAAAAGTTTGAAGACAAAGTAGAGCATCCAGATCGAACTTGCTATACCTTCGATCATGTCTATGTGTACCGACTGCGAAGCAAACTGACCCGAGAAGGTAAACGTTAGGGCGGACGCACAAGAAGCAAACTTAGAGCCTCCAAGGTGTCTAACAGTCATATAGACACCAGCTGAGGCGATAAAAAAGGTGAGCGCTAAGTTCAGTGACATCGCTAATGGTGCAGAAAATACTATAAAGAGCCAGGTGAGTGGGAAAAATACTCCTGCATTGAAGCCCGCAAGGAGGGGTTCTCCTGCCCAGTTGAAGATATCCCAAGATGGTAGGTGTCCAGTTGCATATATGCTTCCACTTAGCTCTCTTAGAGGAAGATTTTGATTTAAGTTGTCTCCATATATAAGCGGATATCCGAGGCAGTACGGCACTAGATAGATGAGTAGTTCGAGTAGTAAAATCCAGCTCAAGGGGTGGCGGGCACTTCCTCGTAGCCGCTTATATGTGCTAACCACGAATCAAAAAACGCTCTCTAATCCACGTTGAAAACACTACTCGAGCGTAGTTCATACCGTACTTTAGATTGTTCCCCTTTTTAGAGTTTCCCGTATGCCTCTTAGACATAACGACAGGATGTTCACTGATGCGAGCCTTTGCATAGATAGCAGAGATTAAAAGCTCTGAAGACTGGTACTGGGGCTCTTGGAGCCTGATCTTGTTGAGAAGTTCAGACTTGAATACCCGTATTCCTGAAGACGTATCAGTTACGTGATACCTTGTCAGAAATGAGATTAGCTTTGCAAATACTACAACACCTAAGTCTCTAATGGGATCGCCGACTTCAGAGTGGCCTAGCACTCTTGATCCTTGTACAAAGTCTGCAGTGTTATCGGCTACCATCTTGACCATAACTTCGAGGTCAGTAGGGTCCCACTGACCGTCGGCGTCCACTACAGCAACTATGGGAATCTTAAAGCGAGACGCAATTTTATAACCAAGTCTTAGGGCCGCGCCTTGTCCCCGATTTATCGGGGCATCGCATATAGAGAGGTCAAAGGTACGGGCGACTTCCACGGTTCCATCTGTTGAGCCATCCGATACTATCACGGTATGGGCGGGAAGGTCTCCGATAAAGGAGGGTATCAAGTTAGCGACCTTGGCTATGTTTTTTTCTTCGTTATAAGCAGGTATGAGAACAATGACAGAGACCTGCTGTAGTCGATCTGAGTAGTTGCACTCGAACTGTCTTATGGCCTCTTTGTCTATTGGATCAGTTCCTAAGCGAGCCTCGGTGCTAACTGGTAGTGGAATCAACATCTTTATGGACGGCTCTCTCTTTGTATATCACTTGAACTAATATGTAGTGCATAAGTTACTCAATACAGAGTAGCAACCGGTATCGGAGATTCCCTTTAGCAATTAATCTTCAAATTATTCTAAGAAATCACAACGCTGTAATTGTTATCGATATACAATATCTCGTGGGTAGTGTTCAAAACAACACTACCTGTAGTGATTGATTGGCGTGTCAGTCTAAAGCGCAAGCGCCTAGAGTGAACGATTCAAGCAGAACTTTGGAGGCAGTGGTGGCTATCGCCCCTGAGAGATTGACAGTAAGTTTCGGTAGATTTTTTACCAAGAGTGGAGAAAATCCATACGAAAGCGTTGTTTGGGAACGACGAGATGCACGAATAACGAACTATAGAGATGGGAAAGTTGCCTTCGAGCAGCTGATGGTCGAGGTGCCAAATACCTGGTCCCTAAATGCGACCAATATATTAGCCCAAAAGTACTTTAGAGGAACTCAAGGTACAAGCGAGAGGGAGGGTTCTCTAAAACAAGTCGCCGATCGTATCGTAGACACCATTACGCAGTGGGGAGAAAAGGACGGTTACTTCGTAGATGACGAACAAAGAGAGGCTTTCCGTGCGGAGCTCAAGTATCTTCTTATCCATCAGCGCGCAGCGTTCAACTCGCCGGTTTGGTTTAATATAGGCGTCAATGGCGTGCCACAACAAGCGTCAGCTTGTTTCATTCTCTCTGTTGACGACGATATGAACTCGATCTTGAACTGGTATAGGGAAGAAGGCGTCATTTTTAAAGGTGGTTCTGGTGCTGGAGTGAATCTTTCTAGGATTCGTTCTTCTAAGGAACTACTTCAAGGCGGCGGTACCGCTTCTGGCCCAGTCTCATTTATGAGAGGGGCAGACTCCTCGGCGGGAACTATAAAGTCGGGAGGTAAGACCAGGCGTGCTGCGAAGATGGTCATATTGGACGTAGATCATCCCGATATCGAAGAGTTCATCTGGTGTAAGGCTATTGAGGAACGAAAGGCACGCGTTCTTAGAGACGCTGGTTTCGATATGGACTTAGACGGTAAGGACTCATTTTCTCTCCAGTATCAAAACGCTAACAACTCCGTTAGAGTCAAAGATGAGTTCATGGAAGCTGTAGCTCAAGACGAGGATTGGGAGCTCAAGGCAGTTACTGATGGTTCGGGCATAAAGAAGATACGAGCTCGAGATCTTATGCGTCAGATCGCCCAGGCAGCGTGGGAGTGTGCAGACCCTGGTGTACAGTACGACACCACGATAAATAAGTGGCATACTGCGCCAAACTGGGGAAGAATT
>JAJYFP010000009.1 GCA_021790855.1 Actinomycetes bacterium | reverse complement strand
TTGGTTGACAAAGGGTAGTAGCTCAATTGGTAGAGCACCGGTCTCCAAAACCGGGGGTTGGGGGTTCGAGTCCCTCCTGCCCTGCTCGGTATAGTTCAAGACAGAGGTAGAAAGTGAACCGCGAGACTAAGCGGATGCTGCAACGACAAGGACAGTTAGACAAAAGTGGTGAGCCAGCCGCTCCGTCTAAGGCTGCCCAAACTCAGGCGAGGGCGAAACCCGACCCATCACGACGTGGAGGTCTGCGAAAGTACTTCAGCGACGTAAGAAGCGAGCTGAAAAAGGTAAAGTGGCCGAGTCGCCAAGATGTTGTCAGTTACTCGAGTCTGGTTTTTGTTATGTTGGTTCTGGTGATTGCTTTCATCTTTGGCCTGAATCTCGTCTTCTCTAAACTAGTGTTTTTCCTTTTCAAGTGAGATCGGATCGAAAGTTTTGAGTAGTTCTGAACTGATTATGAGAGGAGTGGAAGAGATTATGGACCAAGATGGACGACCGGAGGACTCGGAAAGTCCTTTGGAGTTTGATGACACAGATGTTGAAGAGGAGATTCTTCCAGAGAGTCCATATGATCGACCCGGCGATTGGTTTGTAATCCACTCCTATGCGGGATACGAAAATAAGGTGAAGTCCAACCTTTTTGCTCGAGCCAAGTCATTGAACATGGAGGATCGAATCTACGAGGTGGTAATTCCATTGGAAGACGTTACCGAGATCAAAAATGGAAAACCAGTCACCAGCTCAAAGAAGGTTTACCCTGGTTACATAATGGTGAGATGTGACATGGACGATGACGTGTGGTCTTTGATTAGAAACACTCCTGGAGTGACCTCGTTCGTGGGTTTGGCGTCTAAACCGACTCCATTACCTCGCAAGGAGGTGGAGTCTATGTTTGCATTTGACAAGTCGAGTGAAGGTGGAGTCCGCGAGACCAAGCGTACGAAGCCAGTAGTCGACTTCGAAGTTGGCGAAACGGTAAGGGTCAAAGAAGGTCCGTTCACGGACTTCTCAGGTCAGATCTCTGAGATCAATGAGGACCAACTCAAGCTCAAGGTGCTAGTAAATATTTTTGGACGAGAGACCCCAGTGGAGCTTGAATTTACTCAAGTTGCTAAGCTCTAAGGGTTTGTATTTCGGAAGTGAGTGATAGGTAAATGGCGAAACGAAGAGTAACTGCGGTCGTAAAAATCAACTTGAATGCTGGAGCGGCGACTCCGGCTCCTCCGGTTGGTACGGCACTTGGTCCCCATGGAATTCAAACTATGGAGTTTGTTAAGCAGTACAACGCAGCGACCGAGGCGCAACGAGGACAAGTTGTTCCGGTTGAGGTAACGATCTATGACGACCGTTCCTTTAGTTTCGTACTTAAGACTTCTCCAACGCCAGTGCTTTTGCGCCAGGCGGCTGGAGTTGAAAAGGGATCAGCAACGAATAAACGTACACAAGTTGGTACGGTAACAAAAGAACAAGTTGCTGAGATCGCTAGAACCAAGATGCAAGACCTCAACGCTTATGACCTTGACGCGGCTATCCGTCAGATCGAGGGAACGGCGAGGTCAATGGGAATATCTGTGATCGATTGATCACAGAGAAATGATTGGGAGATCTTTAAAGGATGAAAGCTACAAAAACACAAAAGACTCAGATTCAACTTGTCGATGCCGAGAGGCTTTATACGCCGGTTGAAGCTATTGAACTGGTGAAAAAGGTTGCGAAAGCAAAATTTGACGAGACCGTTGAAATAGCGGTTCGTCTCGGAGTGGACCCGAGGAAGGCCGATCAAATTGTTAGAGGTACGGTGGCTCTTCCTTCGGGAACAGGTAAAGAAGTTCGCGTAGCTGTGTTTTGCGCTGGCGATGCTGCCGTGGCGGCACGCGAGGCCGGTGCCGATGTAGTTGGTGCCGACGATCTGGTTGCGAGGATTGAAAAGGAAGGTTTTCTCGATTTTGACGTAGCTATCGCGACACCGGATCTTATGCCTCAGGTTGGCCGCCTTGGAAGAGTTCTAGGCCCAAGAGGACTGATGCCTAATCCCAAGACCGGCACGGTAACGAACGACGTTGGCCGAGCTGTGACTGAGTTCAAAGGTGGACGAGTGGAGTACCGTACAGATAAAGTCGGCATTGTTCACGTCCGCATGGGGAAGGTATCTTTTGGCGTTTCACAGCTTGCTGATAACTTTCGAGCAGTGATTGAGGAACTCCAGAGAGCCAAGCCGGCCTCCGCCAAGGGACGGTATTTTAGGAGTGTCAATCTGTCTTCGACGATGGGTCCTGGGATCAAGGTCGATACCAACAAACTCAGACTGACTGATGAGGATATAGCCCAAAGCGCGGCATAACTGCAGGGGTTTAGTTCTTTTATGGTAGATTAGTTTTTCGTTCAACTCAGCTTTGATTCGCTGAAGAGGTCCGGTGCTCAAAGAGCTTAAAGGTTTTCCGCCTGATGAAGCGATCTCTCCGAGTCGGGTGAGTGAGCAATTTATGCACTCGAGGAGAAGTATGGAACAGCCAAGGCCTGAGAAGGTGGCAATTGTTGAAGAGTTGAAGGATCGATTTGGTGAATCTGCAGCGGTGCTTGTAACGGAGTATCGAGGACTAAAAGTTGCAGAGCTGGAGGAGCTGAGAAGAGAACTTCGCTCTAAAGGTGCTGAGATTAAAGTCTTCAAGAATACTTTAGTTCGAATAGCTGCCTCTCAAAGTGGCAATAGTGTGGTCGATCCTCTCTTGGATGGACCTACCGCGTTGACATTTGTGAAAGACGATCCAGCTGCGATTGCAAAATCGCTTCGGGATTTTGCTAAAGCAAAACCGGCTCTTGTATTAAAGGGCGGTCTTATGGGTGGCAAACGCCTTGGAGTCGAAGAGACTCTTGCGCTTGCAGACCTTCCTTCCAGGGATGTTCTGCTCGCTCAATTTGCTGGTGCTCTAGCGGCACCTATGCAGAAATTTGCAGGACTTCTCAAAGCTCTGCCCCAGAACTTTGCTTATGCTTTGCAAGCTCTCATAGACAAGAACGAACAGTCTTAGGCGTTTCAATTTTAGTACTCGGTGTTTAGTTGTTTTATTGGTATGGCCCGGAGGGGCATTTGTTAGGAGTTGATCTAGTTGGCAAGTAAAGAAGAGATTTTAGACGCGATAGCTTCTATGACGGTCTTGGAGCTCTCTGAGCTTCTTAAAGAGTTTGAAGAGCGTTTTGGTGTTACCGCTGCTGCTCCGGTGGCTGTTGCCGCTGCCGCTCCAGCTGGTGGTGGAGGCACTGAGGCTGTGGCTGAAGAACAGGATGAGTTTGATGTCGTTCTCGTAGCCGCAGGTGATAAGAAGATTCAGGTTATCAAAGAAGTACGAACTTTGACAAACCTTGGATTGAAAGAGGCCAAAGATCTCGTCGATGGTGCTCCGAAGACGGTTTTGGAAAAGGTCTCCAAAGAAGATGCCGAGAAGGCGAAAGTTGCGCTCGAAGGAGCCGGGGCGACAGTAGAGCTGAAGTAATTTGATATAGACTGTAAGCCGGAAGCTATTTATGAGCTTCCGGCTTTTTTGTCAATTTACGCGCCTAAGTTTTGGCGGCCGTGTTCTATACTTACTATTGTCGTGCGTAAAGTCTCTGTCTGTAGGTTGTTTTCTTACCTTACTTCCTCGCGTTCGCCTTTCAGGGCCTTGAGGTTGAAGTGACTTTTATTTATCTTAGAGGAGTTGCTCGTTGAGTTTCCGTTTAAAGTCTCCGGAACGATATTCGTTTGCCAACGTAGACGAGGTCCTGCCTTTGCCAGATCTGGTCTCGATTCAAAGCGATTCTTTCAACTGGTTTTTAAAGGAAGGCCTGGTGGAGACCTTTAGGGATATATCTCCCATTGAGGACTTCACCGGTCAGTTGTCTTTAGAACTTGAATTTGATCCAGACGATCCCGATCTTAGACCCCCGCCTAAGTACTCGGTGGAGGAGTGTAAAGAAAAGGACATGACCTATTCGGCTCCTATCTTTGTGCGAGCCAGGTTTTCGAATAAGGCTACCTATGAGATTAAAGAGCAAACAGTCTTTATGGGAGACTTCCCCATGATGACTAATCGGGGAACCTTTATCATCAACGGTACGGAAAGGGTCGTGGTCTCCCAGCTTGTTCGTTCTCCAGGTGTACTGTTTCAAGAAGGGCGCGACGCAAAGACTATCGTTACTGCGACGATCAATCCGTACCGAGGTGAATGGATCGAGTTTGACGTTGAGAGCAAACCTGGTCGAGATATAACAGCCGGTTCCAGAGTTGCACGTAAGAGACGCCTCCCTATTTTCACCTTACTGAGGGCACTGGGATATGGAGATCCGGAACTTCTAGATCGTTTTGTAGCACATTTTGATTTCCTGGAAGCGCAATGGGAAAAAGAGAAGGCAGACTCTGCTAAAGAAGAGGCGGCTCTTCTCAACAAAGATCGAGATATTGATATTGCGCGAGCTCGTGAAGACGCAGCTTTGATCGAGATCTTCAGGAGGGCTCGACCTGGCGAACCACCTACGGCCGACACCGCTCGTTCGTACTTCGAGATGGCGTTTTTTTCACCAAAACGTTACGACCTTACCAAAGTTGGACGATACAAGCTGAACAGAAAACTCGGTCCTGAACTCCAGAAGCTTTCTGAGATCTTGGGTATTCCACTGGAAGCCAATCCCGAACACCCCACGGTACTGTCGAGACCAGAGATACTTGCTACTGCTTCATACATGCTTCATCTGGCATCTGGCGTGCCTGGATATAGATTTGATGATCAAGATCACTTTGCCAATCGACGCGTAAGGAGCGTTGGTGAACTCATCCAGAATCAGCTTCGTATGGGCCTTTCTAGACTTGAACGGCTTGTTCGTGAGAGGATGACGACCCAAGATGTTGAGGCTATAACCCCTCAAACGCTGATTAACATTCGTCCAGTCGTTGCGGCTATCAAAGAGTTCTTTGGCACCTCGCAGCTATCTCAGTTTATGGATCAGAATAACCCGCTGTCCGGCCTAGCCCACAAACGTAGGCTCTCGGCTCTTGGACCTGGAGGTCTTTCGAGGGAGCGGGCAGGCTTTGAGGTTAGAGACGTTCACTCTTCGCACTACGGTCGCATGTGCCCTATCGAAACTCCCGAAGGACCGAACATTGGTCTTATTGGAGCACTGGCCACCTTCGCAAAGGTCAACGATCACGGATTTATCGAGACGCCATACCGAAAGGTATCTGACGGTCGTGTAAGTAACGATATTGTTTATCTGGCCGCGGATGAGGAGGAAGAGTATGTTATTGCTCAAGCTTCCGCAAAGATCGACTCTGATGGAAGGTTCTTAGAGGACAGAGTTCTTGTCCGAAGGGCACCACAGGGTGCAGTTGTTAGAGTGGGAGCAAACGCAGTCTCTTATGGATCTACCTCAGAGGTTGATGTTGTTCCCGCAGCCGAGGTCGATCTCATGGACGTTTCGCCGAAACAGATTATTTCGGTTTCCACGTCTCTTATTCCCTTTATTGAACATGACGATGCTAACAGAGCTCTCATGGGCGCCAACATGCAAAAGCAAGCGGTGCCTTTGGTTGTCCCAGAAGCACCTTATATCGGAACGGGAGTGGAAGCTCGCGCTGCTCAAGATGCTGGCGATGTGATTTTGGCTGAAGGCACGGGAGTGGTGACGGAAGTTTCCGGCGAAAGTATCGTGGTAGAGTATTCACCAGGTCAAAGCGACCGGTTCGACCGCGTTCTTGGACGAAAAATCTATCGCCTCTCCAAGTTCAAACGATCCAACCAAAATACCTGTCTCAATCAGAAGGTCTTGGTTGAAGTTGGTCGTCAAGTCGAAAAGGGTGACCTGTTGGCTGACGGTCCGGCTACGCACAACGGCGAGTTAGCCCTTGGCAAAAATCTTTTAGTGGCATTTATGCCATGGGAGGGATATAACTACGAAGATGCCATCATTCTCTCTGAACGACTAGTTCGTGATGATGTGCTGACCTCGATACACATCGAGGAGTATGAAACTGATGCTCGTGATACAAAATTGGGAGCGGAAGAGATAACTCGCGACATCCCCAATCTTTCAGAAGAGATCCTGGCGGACCTCGACGAGCGAGGTATTGTACGTATAGGCGCTGAAGTTGGACCGGGCGACATCTTGGTAGGAAAGGTGACTCCCAAGGGAGAGACTGAACTCACTCCAGAGGAAAGGCTGCTTAGAGCAATCTTCGGGGAGAAATCCAGGGAGGTTAGAGATACTTCACTCAAAGTTCCTCATGGGGAGTCTGGGAAAGTTATTGATGTGAAAGTGTTTACACGGGAAGACTCAACTGAGTTGGCACCCGGTGTGAATCAGCTTGTCCGTGTATACGTGGCTCAGAGACGAAAGATTACAGAAGGCGATAAGCTAGCTGGTCGCCACGGTAACAAAGGTGTGATATCAAAGATTCTTCCTCTTGAAGACATGCCTTATCTTTCAGATGGTACTCCTGTCGATATTATTCTTAGCCCCTTGGGTGTCCCCTCGAGAATGAACGTGGGTCAGGTGCTGGAATCTCATCTTGGATACGCAGCTAGATGGGGATGGAAGTCGAATGAGCTCGCCTCAACTCCTATAAAGGGAACCGAAGTGAAAACCAGACCTCGAACGGAACCATCTACATGGGTGGCAACTCCGGTTTTTGACGGTGCCCACTGGGATGAAGAGAGCAAGTCAGGGCGTCACCCAACTATCCAAAAGGTGTTTGAAGATCTCAATCCCGACTCTGCAGACGGTCGTCGGCAGATAGGTGTTGACGGGAAGGCAACGCTTTTTAATGGGAGAACCGGAGAGCCTTACGATAACCCTATTTCGGTAGGATATGTCTACATCCTCAAGTTGGCGCACTTGGTCGATGACAAGATACACGCTCGTTCTACAGGACCATACTCGATGATTACGCAGCAGCCACTTGGTGGAAAAGCACAGTTTGGTGGACAACGCTTTGGAGAGATGGAAGTGTGGGCGCTGGAAGCATATGGCGCTGCATACGCTCTGCAAGAGTTGCTCACAATCAAATCTGATGATGTGGTGGGACGAGTAAAAGTTTACGAATCAATTGTTAAAGGCGAAAATATACCAGAGCCGGGTATACCTGAAAGTTTCAAGGTTTTGATAAAAGAGATGCAGTCTCTGTGTCTGAACGTTGAGGTACTTTCAGCGCTAGGAGAAGAGATCCAAATGAGAGAGTTGGACGAGGACGCTTACAGGAGCGTTGAGGAACTGGGGATTGACATCTCTAGGCCCGAGAGAGGATCTGACTACGGTGAAGGGTACAGAAGTGAGGACGGTGGTCTTTAATGCTCGACTTAAATAACTTTGAACAACTACGAATAGGGCTTGCCACTTCAGACCACATTCTGTCATGGTCTCATGGCGAAGTGAAAAAACCTGAAACAATAAACTATCGCACGCTTCGTCCAGAAAAAGACGGACTCTTTTGCGAGAAGATCTTTGGTCCTACTCGAGATTGGGAATGTTCCTGCGGCAAGTACAAGAGAGTTCGTTTTAAAGGTATCATCTGTGAAAGATGCGGAGTTGAAGTAACGCGATCCAAGGTTCGTAGAGAGCGAATGGGTCACATCGAACTTGCAGCTCCCGTAGTCCATATCTGGTATCTCAGAGGTACACGGTCTTGGCTCGCGTATCTTTTAATGGGTACTACAACGAAAGAAGAGCTGAAGGCAAAGCAACTTGAGAAAGTGATCTACTTTGCTGCCAATTTAGTAACTTGGGTGGATGTAGATCGACGTCATGAGGATTTACCTAACTTGGAAGCTGAGCTTCGGGAGGAACTAAAAGAACTTGAAAGCCAAAGGGACCTGGCATTAGAGAAGCAGTTCCAGGACCTAGAGAAGGACCTTGCTGAACTAGAAGCCAACTCAGCCAAAGATGCTGATCTACGTGCGCGTCAAAAGCAAGCCGACAAAGAGATTGCCTACATAAGGGATCGCTTTGATAACAAGTTGGATCTGTATCGTAGGGCATTTGAGGAGTTCAGAGAACTTCATGGCCGCATGATAATCGAGGATGAGCTTCTTTGGAGAGAACTTAAAGATCGATATGGCGACTACTTCGAAGGCGGGATGGGAGCAGAAGCGATTCGCAAGTTGATAGATCGTCTCGATCTAGATCAAGAAGAGATCAAACTTCGTGAGATGATTGAACCGGCTGACTCAAGAAGGCCCCTCTCTGTGCAAAGACGACAGAAGGCGATCAAAAGGCTAAAGATCGTATCTGCTTTTAATCGTCGAGATAGCGAGGACAGGAGAATAAACGATCCTGGGGCGATGATACTGGGAATAGTTCCGGTCATTCCTCCCGATCTTAGACCGATGGTTCAACTTGATGGTGGTCGCTTTGCAACCTCAGACTTGAACGATCTGTATCGCAGGGTCATCAACCGAAACAACCGGCTCAAGCGTCTGTTGGATCTGGGTGCTCCAGAGATTATCGTCAATAATGAGAAACGTATGCTACAAGAAGCTGTAGATGCCCTTTTCGATAACGGGCGTCGAGGCCGACCGGTGGCTGGTCCTGGTAATCGACCTCTTAAGAGCCTCTCTGACATGCTGAAGGGGAAGCAGGGAAGATTTCGTCAGAACCTGCTCGGTAAGAGGGTCGACTACTCTGGCCGTAGCGTTATTGTCGTTGGGCCGACTTTGAAGCTGCATCAGTGTGGACTTCCTAAGCAAATGGCGTTGGAGTTGTTCAAGCCCTTTGTGATGAAACGACTGGTTGACCTTGACTACGCTCAGAACATTAAATCTGCAAAGCGTATGGTGGAACGTCGCCGTGCCCAGGTATGGGAGGTTCTTGACGCGGTTATAAAGGAACATCCGGTCATGTTAAACCGTGCCCCTACACTTCACCGGTTAGGAATCCAGGCATTTGAACCGGTTTTGGTCGAAGGAAAGGCGATCCAGATACATCCGTTAGTCTGTGCGGCATTTAACGCGGACTTTGACGGTGATCAGATGGCTGTGCACCTTCCGCTTTCACCTGAGGCGCAGGCAGAGGCTCGTGTTCTCATGCTCTCAGCAAATAACATAATCTCACCTGCAACTGGACGACCGATTACGGTGCCTACGCAGGACATGGTATTTGGTATCTACTACCTCACAACCGAAGTCCCTGGAGCGGCTGGTGAGGGCAGGGTTTTCCGGCATCTGTACGAAGTGGAGATGGCGTATGAGTCCAAAGAAGTTACTGTCCACACAAAGGTGCTGTACAGACGAGAAGTTGGAGTAGACGAAGAAGGCGCTCCGATCTACGAAACAATCGATACTACCGTTGGGAGAATATTTTTCAATGAGACTCTTCCCAAAGGCTTTCGTTTTGTCAACGAGTTGATTGGTAAAAAAGCTACCCCAATTGGGTCCATCGTAGAGGAGATCGCTAACAACTTTCCAAAAGGTGTAGCACAAGAATCACTCGATAAGATCAAGGCGATCGGATTTAGATTTGCTTCTCAAAGTGGTCTTACTATCTCAATTAACGACGTTCGTACGCCAGCTAATAAGGCGGAGATCATTGATCGTCACGAGAAAGAGGCTCAAAAGGCGGAGCAGCAGTTTAAACGTGGAATAATCACAGACGACGAACGTAAACAAAAAGAGATTGAGATTTGGACAGCGGCCAACTCCGAGATTGGTAAAGCAATGGATCAGATGCTTGCATCTGATATCTTCAACCCTATCAACATGATGGTTGATTCGGGAGCACGTGGTAACGCTCAACAGGTTAGACAGATCTCTGGTATGAAGGGCCTTGTTTCTAATCCGCGAGGTGAGATGATTCCCCGTCCTATCGTTTCGTCTTTCCGTGAGGGACTGTCGGTACTTGAGTACTTCATCTCTACGCACGGAGCGAGAAAAGGTTTGGCGGACACGGCTCTCAGAACGGCGGACTCTGGATATCTGACTCGGCGTTTGGTGGACGTCGCGCAAGAGCTGATCGTGCGTGAGATAGATTGCGGTACCTCTCGAGGAATCTGGATCGAAGATGCCAAACCAGATGAAGCAGGCAAACGGTATTACCTAGAGACAAGAGCGTATGGCAGGGTGCTCGCAGAACCGGTTTCACTAACAGATGGAACGACGATGCAAGCGGGTACTCTCCTTACCGATAAGCTGGTAGCGGCTATACGCAATGACGAGTCCGTAAATCGTATCAGGGTTCGTTCTGTATTGACCTGTGATACAGAGCACGGGGTGTGTGCACTGTGTTACGGCCAAGCTCTTGCTGGGGCCGGTCAGATTGAATTAGGTGAGGCTATCGGCGTGGTGGCAGCCCAGTCAATTGGAGAGCCGGGAACTCAGCTCACTATGCGTACCTTCCATCAAGGTGGTATCGCAGGTGAGGACATTACGCACGGCCTACCAAGAGTCGTAGAACTTTTTGAAGCGCGTACACCTAAAGGTGCTGCCATACTTTCTTATACGTCGGGTGTAGTTCGTATAGAAGAGGGCGAAGCGGTTCGACGGGTAACTGTTGTTTCCGATGAAGGTGAGGAAGAGAGCTATGATCTTTCCTTGCGAACTCATCTTGAGGTTGTAGATGGCCAAGAGGTCGAAGCGGGTGATGCTCTTGTGGAAGGACCAAAAGATCCTAAACAGCTGCTCGAAGTCAAAGGTATAAGAGAGACTCAACAGTATCTGGTTGAGGAGGTTCAAAAGGTCTACCGTGATCAAGGTGTATCTATTCACGACAAACATATCGAACTTATAGTACGTCAAATGCTCAGAAGAGTGACGGTTGCTGAACCCGGTGACACGGACTTTCTGCCAGGCGAACGAGTGGACGCACGAGTTTATGCGGATACTAACAGAGCTGTAGTAGCTCGTGGAGGCAAGCCAGCAGAGGGCAGACCCGAACTCATGGGTATTACAAAAGCCTCATTGGCTACGGAGTCGTGGCTTTCTGCGGCATCTTTCCAAGAGACTACAAGAGTCTTGACTGAAGCTGCTATTGAAGGTAAGTCCGACTCTTTGTTAGGCTTGAAAGAAAACATCATTATTGGTAAGTTGATTCCGGCAGGAACGGGGATGAAGGAGTATCGATCCTTCCAAGTCAGTGCTCCAGATGCTAAACCACTTTCATTTTGGAGTTCTCAGGACTATGAGGATGATTATGGCTACTACTCCGACTATAGAAGTCCATCAACTTATGAGGACGAACTAGAGACGGATGAGGAGATTGTCCTTGAAGAAGATGATACTCCCCCAGATCTACTGGGTGAAATATAGATTTAGGAAGATTTTGCGGATGGTTGACGTTTCTGTGATATGATCGACGCTCCATCCGCATAATATGTAACTTTGGTTTGTCTCGGTAGAAGGTATCTACTGCAGACTCAAATGATTTTCTGAGAGAGGATTGTCGTGCCCACGATCGCTCAATTGGTGCGCAAAGGTCGCGAGACTAAGAGAACAAAGACGAAAACCCCTGCTTTGAAGGGTTCACCGCAACGTCGTGGTGTGTGTACGCGCGTCTATACTACCACGCCCAAGAAGCCTAACTCAGCTTTGCGTAAGGTAGCTCGAGTGAGACTCACCTCTGGGGTAGAGGTGACCGCATACATTCCAGGGGTCGGCCATAACCTGCAGGAACACTCTATAGTGCTTGTCCGCGGTGGTCGTGTTAAGGACCTTCCAGGTGTTAGGTACAAAATTATTCGAGGGACGCTTGACACTGCAGGCGTGAAGAATCGAAAACAAGCAAGAAGTCGCTACGGCGCTAAGAGGGAGAAGTAGTTAAGTGCCACGTAAAGGTCCAATAGAGCGGAGAGAGCTAGCCCCGGATCCAGTCTTTCACTCGGTATTAGTAACACAACTCACCAATAAATTGTTGTCGCGGGGCAAGAAGACTGTTGCTCAGCACATCGTTTATGGCGCACTGGAGGAGATCCGCGAAAAGACGGGTAATGACCCTTTAACGGTTCTCAAGCGAGCTGTAGAAAATACGAAACCTGAGCTCGAGGTGCGCTCAAGGAGAGTCGGTGGAGCTACCTATCAGGTTCCCGTGGATGTAAAGAATCGTCGAGGCACCACGTTATCTATTAGATGGATTGTTAGTTACTCGCGTGCCAGACGTGAAAAGACAATGGTACAAAGACTTGCAAACGAGATTCTTGATGCATCTTCTGGGATAGGCGCTTCTGTAAAGAGAAAAGAAGATCTCCACAAGATGGCTGAGTCAAACAAGGCGTTTGCTCACTACCGTTGGTAGCAGCGCAGATGCCAGGTATTGACAACTTCAATTAAGTTAACTAGGAAACGCTAGAGTACGTTATGAAAAAGGATTTAGTACAAAGAAGATGAGTACCAAGCGAGAGTATCCGATCGAGAGGATACGAAATATCGGTATCATGGCGCATATTGACGCTGGTAAGACGACGACGACTGAGCGAATTTTATACTATACCGGCAAGAACTACAAGATCGGCGAGGTCCATGAGGGCGCTGCCACAATGGACTGGATGCCTCAAGAGCAAGAGCGCGGGATCACGATAACCTCTGCTGCTACAACTTGTTTCTGGAGAGATCATCGCATAAATATCATCGATACACCAGGTCACGTTGACTTTACAGTCGAGGTGGAACGGTCGTTACGCGTATTAGATGGTGCAGTAGCAGTCTTTGATGCCGTAGCTGGTGTTGAACCACAAACAGAGACGGTATGGCGCCAGGCGAATAAGTATGGCGTTCCTCGTATGTGTTTTGTCAACAAGATGGATCGTGTCGGTGCAAACTTTGAACGGTGTGTCGAGATGATAAGAGATCGTCTTGATGCAGTTCCTGCGGTGATTCAACTCCCTATCGGGGCCGAAGGAAACTTTACAGGAATCGTTGACCTGATCGAGATGAATGCGAAGGTCTGGGAGGACACGCTCGGCGAGAAGTATGCAGTAACCGAGATTCCTGAAGCGATGCGCGAAGCAGCAGAAGCAGCGCACCATGAGTTGATCGATGTACTTTCAAACTATGACGATCCTTTAATGGAAGCCTATCTGTCTGATGATCCTATTACCCCAGAGTTTCTTAGAGGGGTCGTGAGAAGAGTTACGATCGGCGGGCATGCTGTGCCAACGTTGTGTGGGTCGGCGTTTAAAAACAAGGGCGTTCAACCGATGCTGGACGCTGTCGTAGATTTTCTTCCATCGCCTGTGGATATAGACCCAGCACAAGGTATATCAATGTCTGGCTCTGATTCTCTGGAGAGAAGACCTGATGATAAAGAGTCGTTCTCCGCTCTTGCGTTCAAGATCATGACAGACCCCTTTGTTGGGAAACTAACGTATTTCAGGGTATACTCAGGTACTTTGGAAAAAGGTGCTACTGTTTTAAACTCTACCAAGGACAAGAAAGAGAGAATTGGCAGAATTCTTTTAATGCACGCTAACCATAGGGAAGATATCGATACGGTCTATGCTGGCGATATCGTTGCTGCTGTTGGTTTGAAGCATACAACGACAGGAGACACGCTTTCCAGTTTGGATGCGCCAATCGTTCTCGAGGCGTTGGAGTTCCCAGAGCCGGTTATCCATGTTGCGGTTGAGCCAAAGACGAAAGCTGACCAGGAAAAAATGGGTAGAGCACTTTTTGCCCTTTCAGAAGAGGACCCTACCTTTAGAGTTCGCTCCGATGAGGAGACTGGACAAACGGTTATCTCTGGGATGGGCGAACTGCACCTTGAGGTGTTGGTAGACCGCATGCTACGTGAGTTTAAGGTAGAGGCAAACGTTGGTAAACCACAGGTGGCCTATCGTGAAACCATCACAAAGGCTGTCGAGAAGATTGAAGAGAAATACATCAGGCAGTCAGGTGGACGTGGGCAATATGGACACGTTGTTATTAACTTTGAGCCCCTTGGACCTGGCGGCGGATTTGAGTTTGTCGATAAGATCTCTGGTGGTGTTATTCCTCGAGAGTATATACCTGCCGTCGGGGCTGGTATTCAAGAAGCTTTACAAAGTGGTGTTGTGGCTGGATATCCTATGGTTGACGTTCGTGCGACATTGGTATTTGGTTCCTACCACGAGGTCGACTCCTCGGAGATGGCCTTCAAGATCGCTGGTTCCATGGCTGTCAAAAAGGCTGCCAGGGCTGCGAGCCCGGTGCTTCTGGAG
>JAJYFP010000109.1 GCA_021790855.1 Actinomycetes bacterium | reverse complement strand
CTAGAGTTCACAACTCTATAAGACCTAGAAGCGAGCTTTTGGCTATATCAAGCTGCGACTGGTAGTTCTACAGACCTTAGTTCCAGCCGTCGGTACAGTCGGCGGCGAGCCTTTCGCTGCGACTGGTAGTTCTACAGACCTCAGTTCCAGCGGAAGGGGCCAAAGGACTATGCATCTACGACACTACATGTCGGCTCGAGGGATACCTTGGAGACTTACGGCAGGTGTGAACCTTAATAACTGATTATCTTGAAACGCTTATCTCCATCCACTTGCTAAGTCTGGGTTCAGAGCAGATGCTGTCGAGAAGCCTCATCGGTGGGGCGGTGAGGCTCGCGTGTGTGATCTAAAGTGTAAAACATATCCTTTGGAGGTTTAATCTCGGATTATCAGGAGCTGACGAAAGGGGTACGGGTTGAACGTAGGAGTGATCGTAGCTATGGACGCGGAGCTCTATCACTCACGGGATCTCTTTATAGATGCTACTGTTAGAGAGGATAACGGCGCTTTTACTCAGGAAGTTTTACTCGGTAGTGGTCTCAAACTTTGCTTAAGCGGAGTAGGAAAAGTCAATGCAGCGTCTGCGGCTGTAACGTTGTTAGGGGAGTATCAGGTAGATTCTCTTGTTTCAATTGGAGTCTCGGGATCGTTGGTAGAAGACTTCTGCGTTGGAGATCTCGTCCTTGTCACAGAAACCCTCGAACACGATCTAGATCTTCGTCCAATAATCGAGAAACCTGGTTTGACCATGGGTCAAAGTTCTCCGTTTTATCGATCCCATTCAGATATCACAGAGAAGCTGAAGGATATAGTTGAACCACTACTTGATTCCTGGGGTAGTAAGGTCTATGAACGTTTTGGCTCTCAAGCGAGTCTACGAAAGGGCATTGTTGCAACCGGAGATTCCCTAATAACCTCACTCCAACAAAAAAAAGCTATTACTAAGGACTTTCCGTCGGTGCAGCTGGTAGATATGGAGACAGCTGCTGTGGCTAAGGTTGCAAAGATTCGCGGAGTTCCTTGGGGGGCGCTGAGGATAGTATCTGACTCTGCTGACTCGAAGGACGCGGCAATAGACGTTTTCGAGTTCTGTGCATGGGAGGGCTCGAAGTTGATCGCCTTGACCATCGCTCACCTCATGGAGACAGAGGTTGAATTTGATGAGGTGAGCGATGGTATTTAACGTTAAGGTCAATGAGTTTGATGGCCCTATCGATCTTCTGCTAAGTAACGTGGCCTCGGGGAAGCTGGAGGTTAACTCGATCTCGCTTGTTAGCCTAGTGATGGAGTTTATAGAGGTGATCGAGTCCTCTGGTAACTCGAAACTTGATGGACTGAGTCGATTTATCTCGGTTATGTCTATGCTGCTCCACTATAAGTGCAGAGGTATTTTAGGAAAGACTTTTGAAGACGATATTGATCTCGAAGAGATCTCCTCTGCTGAGGAGAGAGAGGTACTCTTAATAGCGCTTTTGGGTGTTGCAGTTTTCAAAGACGTCTCCTTTGAGCTCCAAAGACGTATCGAACAGACTTCCATGACCATAGCGCGAGAGGTTGGACCTGACTTAGATCTCGTTTCTGATGTCTCTGATCCGTTGAGAAAGGTGTCGCCGCAAGAGCTTAGATCGGTCTTTGAGCGCATGGTATCGAAGGTTGAGCGCGACGTGGTTGATGCAACTCATATAACAACTACTCAGATCTCTGTAAGAGAGGTTGGGGAGAGGGTTATGGAGAGGATCGTTGCCTCTAAGAGGGTTACGTTTTCAGAGCTGATAAGGTTTGCAAAAAGTCGCTTTGAGATTGTAGTTAGTTTCCTGATCATACTTGAAGGAGCTAGGGCTGGAGTGCTGGAACTTGAGATGGCAGAGGTAGAGGAGAACGACTCGGTCCTTATCCGACTTAGCACAGCCGTATCCGACTCATTGTATGAGAACTTTACTGACCTGATAAGAGCATTGGATTGAATGAGGTAGAGGTGCAAGTACAAGAAGAACAGGGCTTGGGCTGTGGAAACACTGCGAGGTCTCTGGTAGATAAAGTCTTACCTCAAGTTGAAGCCTTGCTTGTCGTTGCGCCTGAACCTCTATCTATAGTTGAGATGAGCAGGCTCCTAGAGGTTGACGCTAACGTAGTGGTTGAATCGGTATCTACTTTGAAAACATTTTACGATGAGACACATAGAGCGTTTTACTTAGCAGAGATTGGAGGAGGTCACCAGATACGAACTCGAGCGACCTTCGAGTCAGTGGTCAAGAGATATATTAACTCTAGTTACAAAGATCGGCTTTCAAAGGCTGCCTTGGAGGTGCTTGCGATCGTGGCTTATCGCCAACCCATCTCTAGGTCAGAGATAACTCAGATTCGAGGTATCAACTCAGACGCAACCGTGCGGCTTCTAATCGAAAAGGGCTACATCGAGGCCAAAGAGCGTAGCGACGGTCCAGGGCAGGCCTGGCTGTATCGAACTACAAGGTTGTTTTTGGAGAGGCTTGGACTGTTCTCGTTGGCGGACCTTCCCAGGTTGGATGAGTTTGTTCCTGATGCGAAAGCTGTTGAAGATTTAGAAGAAGCTCTGTTCTCAGATAGAGAATCCTAGATGCTGGGACAACCCGAAGTTTCAGCTGAGCGTGTCCAAAAGGTGCTTGCACGCCTAGGTTATGGATCACGGCGCGTCTGTGAAGAGATGATAGTTGATCGACGAATCAAAGTGAATGGATCTGTGACGACTCTCGGAGACCGTTTAGTTCCAGGTATGGACCGTCTAGAGATCGACGGACGAATAGTCTCTGCAGAGACTGACTTAGTTTACTACCTTCTAAACAAACCAAAAGGCGTGATTAGTACGGCTTCTGACCCCAGGGGAAGGCGGTGTGTCGTTGACTTGGTTCCCAAAGAGCCAAGAGTTTTCTCTGTAGGACGACTAGACGCTGAGTCCGAAGGACTGTTGATTATGACGAACGATGGAGAGTTGGCATTTCAACTAACCCATCCGTCTCATGGTGTTGAGAAGGAGTACTTGGTCTACCTCGGTCATCAACCTACAGACTCTGAGCTGTCAAAGCTTAAGAAGGGGATTTACCTAGATGATGGGAAAACTTTGCCCACGCGGATCACACGCTTAGACTCCCAACTTGTACGTATGACTTTGCACGAAGGAAGAAACCGCCAGATTCGACGGATGTTTGAGGCAGTCTCAAACGAAGTCGTAAGGTTGGTGCGAGTCCGAATTGGTCCCATCTCCGACAAGACGTTAAAGCCTGGACTGTATCGAGAGTTAACCTCAAGGGAAGTCATTCAATTAAGGCATACTTCAAAGGAGAATCCGAAACCGCGTGCTAGCAGAGTGAACTAACTTCAAAGCGAACGGTTTAGTAAATGAACCTCGTCTTCTTTCAGGGTTGTATACTTTCGTAGATGCCAGTTAAGGGACTTAGAGGAGCGACGACAGTCGACCAAGATACTGTAAGTGAGGTTACGGTAAAGACAAAAGAGCTGGTCTCGACGATGCTTGAGGTGAACGAGATCGGCAAGGAACAGCTTATCTCGATCATATTTACGGCAACCAATGATATCCACTCAATGTTTCCCGCGGCAGCTGCTCGAGAACTTGGACTTGGGGATGTTCCTCTTATGTGTGCCAGGGAGCTCGATATTGTAGGAGCTACTCCGCTTTGCCTAAGAGTGTTAATGCACTTAGAGACAACAAAAAGCCGAGGAGAACTCCACCACGTATATCTACATGGTGCAAAGGGCCTGCGCGATGACCTTCCGGAGTAGTTGCTAATGCCAGGACAAGGCTACAGCCGACTTAGAGCAGTCATTCGAGGGAC
>JAJYFP010000108.1 GCA_021790855.1 Actinomycetes bacterium | reverse complement strand
GTTTCAACGTATCGCTGCTACATACCTGTAAACTCGACTCATAAAGCTCCGATAGTCTATTAGGGCCTAAACGGATACGAAGTTAGGCAGTTTTGGACCGGCGTATCAGTACTTGCCGCTACGGTATGTTGGGGTCATGCAGAAAGAAAGGACAAAGACCTATGAAAAGATCAATGATCCAGGCTGCAGTCGCCACGACGCTCACCCTCGCCTTGGCTAGCTGCGGAACGTCACATAAGACCTCCACTTCGACCACTACACAAAGATCAAAGGTCGGATCGTCCACAACGACTAGTCAAGTTCAAGCTACCACGACCACATCTCCACCTGAAGCCCCCACGACAACCACTACACCGCCAAGCACAACTTCTACGACGGCTTCTTTTATCGCCGGAGCAGCATGTGCGTCAGCGCAACTCAACGCCATTGAGGGCCCCGGAGGAGTTGGCCTTGGATCGGAGACCCTAACCATCGAACTCAAGAACACTTCAAACGTCGAGTGTTATCTCCAAGGGTACCCTGGTCTTCAGATGCTAAGCGCCTCGGGTCAACTAATCACTACGAACGTTCACTGGGGATCGTCGGTATCGGTTCCAAGCGAGCCTGTAACGAAGGTTTCTATAACACCGGGGGCTACTGTCTACTTTCTCATGGGATTTACTCTAGGAACCGGCTACGGGACAGAACAGTGTCCTACTGCCCAATCGCTTGAAGTAACTCCACCAAACGACAAAGGATACCTAAAGTTATCAGCTACTCTCACACCCTATGGAGGAACGGTTCAAAATCTTCAGTGTGGCGACATAACCGCATCACCGGTTATACCTTCCCTACCTGCTGGGTTCTAAACGCATAAGCGTCAAGGTTTCTGAGTTACACATTAGACAGAACAGGGTCAATGCGAACTTCTACAAAGCTATTCCGAGTAGTTCTCCTTCACGGTTGGTAAGTGACTTCTTTCCTTAGATGATATTTCGTCGCACAAGGTTGAATAGAATATTTATATTATAATTAAACGTTCCAAAACTCCCAATATCGTCTAAGTTATCTCCTGAAGCGGTTATCTGTAGTGGAATACCAAACTGAGGCGAAACGTTTAGGCTGTTCTTACGAAGTGACTTACAACTAGAACAATTAATTCTTCAAGTTGCGTTGAACGACTAAAGGATACTGGGTTGATTGGCATAAATCTTAGAAAACTCCGGATCGATATCGATTCATGGTTACGAGAAGACCTTGGCGACGGAGACATAACCACCCATCTAACTATCGATCCTGACCGTCTTGGAACAGCAACCTTCTACGCTAAAGAGAGCGGCGTTCTCTGTGGCGTAGAGGTAGCTACTGAGGTGTTCAAGTTTCTCGACCAAGACCTTGGAGTGCACTTCGCTATGAAAGACGGAGATAATCTCTCTAAGGGCCAAAGTTTCGGCACTCTTTCAGGTTCTTTATGTAAGATCTTGGAAGGTGAAAGGGTGGCTCTTAACCTCCTAAGACACCTCTCGGGCGTATCGACTGCTACAAGAAATTTCGTCGACGCCGTTGCTCCTGGATCTAAAACTAAAGTACTCGATACACGAAAGACAACTCCTGGTCTTAGGTATCTTGAAAAATATGCAGTACGAGTCGGTGGTGGATTAAATCATCGCAGCGGCCTATACGACGCAATTTTGATAAAAGATAATCACATCAAGTCAGCTGGTAGCGTTAGCAAAGCTGTTACCTTGGCGATGAATGGAACGCCACACTATATGAAAATAGAGGTGGAGGTATCGAACGAAGAGGAGCTGAAAGAGGCTTTGGACTCTAATGTACCCATTATTCTCCTCGATAACATGAGCAATGAAGAGGTCGAAGTCGCGATGGCGATGATAGACGGTCGTGCAGTTGTCGAGGTCAGTGGAACAATATCCGCTGATCGAGTACTAAAACTCTCCTCTTTGGGGGTAGATTACATCTCTGTTGGCGCTTTAACTCACTCGGTCAAAGCGTTAGATCTATCTTTGAAAATATCCAACGTGGAGTCGAACAACGACACGCGCAGACTTGGCCTTTAGTGGTTGCGGAATGGAGCAAACGATGAATCCAGAGGAGCTAATCAGAAAGATCGAGGGTTTAAAGCGAGAGAGAAATGCGGTAATACTCGCCCACTCCTATCAAGTCGGAGAGGTTCAAGATATAGCCGACTTCGTAGGAGACTCTCTAGGGTTGTCACGCGAAGCAGCTCGCACAGACGCTGATGTCATAGTCTTCGCTGGCGTCAACTTCATGGCGGAGACTGCTGCTATATTGAATCCGTCAAAGACGGTATTAATTCCAGACATAGAGGCTGGTTGCTCACTCTCAGATACAGTCACTGCAATGGATGTCTTGCAATGGAGAGAAAGTCATCCCGACGGTCTAGTCGTATCTTACGTTAATACCACGGCTGAGGTCAAGGCACTCTCAGACATCTGCGTTACAAGCGCAAATGCAGTAAAGGTCGTGAGAACTCTCGATCCAGATCGAGATATTCTATTTCTTCCAGACATGTTCTTGGGTGAATATGTAAAAGAACAGACCGGCAGGACAATGGATATCTGGATGGGAGAGTGCCACGTACACGCAGGAATTGGTGAAAAAGAACTCAAAGAGAAACTCGACAACTTCCCCGACGCTGAGTTTCTTATCCATCCAGAGTGTGGATGCGGATCTTCGTGTCTATACCTTAAACCAGACGCTAAAGTCTTCTCAACAGAGGGCATGGTTACATATGCTCAGAGATCTACAACAAAAGAGTTTGTAGTAGCCACTGAAGTAGGTATCATACATCGATTGAATAAAAAAACTGAGGGGAAACACTTTATTCCTGTCAAAGATACCGCTATCTGCGAGTATATGAAGATGATTACCTCAGAGAAAATTCTGAGGTCACTCGAGAGCAACACCTTTGTAGTCGAGATAGATGACAAGATCGCTTCAAGAGCTAGACGTGCAATTGATGCGATGTTGGCTGTTGCCTAGAGTCGATAACATGGTCAACGATCAATTGACAAAGGTTCGTTGCGACGTACTTGTGATTGGAAGTGGAATCGCAGGAACCTACGCCGCAAGTGTGGCAGCAGAGTCGGGAGCCGACGTGTTGCTTCTCACAAAAACTAGACTCATGTCGGGATCAACTCAATGGGCCCAAGGGGGAATAGCGTTTCCTTTAGACACCAGCGACGTTGAACTGCATCTACGAGACACTCTTGTAGCTGGACGCGGCTTGACGGACTCAACGACAGCGGAGTCGTTGATCTCTGAGTCGTTCATACATCTGGAGAAGTTGGAAGAAAAAGGCGTAGTATTCGATCTCGAGTTAGGATTAGAAGGAGGGCATTCAAAGGCAAGGGTAAAACACGTCGGCGGGGATAGAACTGGGTACTTTGTTTTAGATGTCCTTCAAAAAACAATGCCGGAACGGGTTTTATGTTACGAAAATACCGTCGCTTACAAACTCCTAGTACGTAACGGTACCGTCTTTGGAGCCCTAGGATTCAATGCAGACCGTCCAGATCAGCGGATAGAGGTTGTCGCTCGAGCTACGATTCTTGCTACAGGCGGCTCGGGTCAACTCTTCAAAGTGACAACCAATCCGAGAGAGTCAACGGGTGATGGGTTTTTGTTGGCGTATCACTCAGGGGCAGAACTAAGAGATATAGAACTAATTCAGTTTCACCCTACCGCACTTCATGACGGTACCTTGATATCTGAGGCTTGTAGAGGGGAAGGTGCAAGGTTAGTAGACGGCCACGGACATCCCTTCATGTCAGAGTACGATCCTGACGAAGAACTTGCTCCACGTGATGTTGTCTCCAGAGCCATCTCAGACCAACTCGCCCGGGGTCATGAT
>JAJYFP010000107.1 GCA_021790855.1 Actinomycetes bacterium | reverse complement strand
ATGAAGGATGGTTCCTGAGTGTATCTCGTTCGAGTATGTCGATGAGAGGTATTTGTACTACCTCAGCTCCGAAAAAGTCTTTTTTTGGAGCGCAAGCAAGGTGCTGAACTCCTCCAGTTGGACCGCAACCGCGTCCATTCCCGAACCTCCGGGAGTAATTCTTCTTCGAATAGCTCCAGAAGGTGCCAACAGCGTCGATGCTTCGGACCCTAACAGAGGATGGGCACTCACCAGTTCATATAAGGGCACTCGGCGTTCAATCGAGTCTCTAACTAACCCACCGACCAACGAGTGAGCTTTTCTGAAGGGTACACCGTTTTTCACCAGATACTCTGCCAGATCAACGGCTACAAGGAACTCGGAGTCTGCAAATGTCTTCATTCGTCCAAAGTCGAACGAAGCAGTGGCGATCATTCCCCTTACTGCACCTAGGGCCAGTGAAACCTGACGGACAGAGTCAAATAGACCTTCTTTATCCTCTTGGAGATCTCGGTTATACGATAAGGGAAGACCTTTCAGCGTAGTTAGCAACGATACCAAATTACCGATCAACCTACCGGTCTTGCCTCGAGCCAGCTCCGCAATGTCGGCATTTTTTTTATGAGGAAGTAGCGAAGATCCTGTTGAGTAGGCATCGTCCAAACGAACAAAGCCAAACTCCTCTGTCGACCACAGGACAAACTCTTCTCCCATCCGGCTGAGATGTACCCCTAACAGTGCAATATCAAAGAGCAGTTCAGCCACAAAATCGCGATCTGATACTGCATCAACAGAGTTAGAGAACCGCGAGCTAAATCCCAGTTCCACGGCGACAAAATCCGGATCCAAAGGAAGTGTAGAACCACCCAAAGCTCCCGCACCTAGTGGCGACACGTCTAGGCGACGAAAAGTTGCCAAGAGACGATCAAGATCCCGGCTAAGTGCCCAACCATGAGCCAGTAAGTGATGGGAGAGAAGTATGGGTTGAGCTCTTTGCGTATGGGTGTAACCGGGCAGATATGACTCTTTTGCCGAAGACGCTATCTCCAACAACGTGTCACACAGAGCCAGTGCCTTAGTACCAACATCGATGATAACTCTCTTTGAGAACATGCGCATATCAGTAGCGATCTGGTCATTTCGAGAACGGCCCGTGTGGAGTTTTGCACCGACATCTCCCAACAGATCCGTTAGCCGACGTTCAATTGCGGAGTGGATATCTTCGTCTGACTCCAAAAAGACGAATCGGTCGTCTTCAAACTCCCTAGATATGGCATCCAGACTCTCTAATATAGCGCGCCCTTCATCCTCAGAGATTATGTTTGAATGAACCAAGCCCTTCACATGCGCCTTAGATCCTCTGATATCTTCATGCCAAAGCGCTCTATCGAACGAGATACTCTCGGTAAAGGCCATCAGCTCGCTTGAAGGTCCACTAGAGAACCTTCCCTCCCATAAAGTCATAGAACCTCCAACATAGCGGGGTTAGATCTATTTGTGCCCGAGCTGTCGCTTCGCCCAGGTCTCGATTCCTAGGCCAAAGATCCTGACAAAGCCTTCGGAGTCTTTGTGTTGGAATGCATCCCTTGAATCGTAGGTAGCGAGTTCGAAGTCGTATAGTGCCTTTTCTGCTCGCCTACCCGCAACAAAACACCGGTTGAGTTCGAGCCCC
Source organism: Actinomycetes bacterium (assembly GCA_021790855.1). The sequence goes on along the minus strand of JAJYFP010000107.1, from coordinate 2,227 downwards.
AGCCGTACCTCTCCGGTGACGAAACGTTGTGAATACTCACCAAATGCATCGAGAGCTTCCTTCAAGGGAGAGAACCAAAGACCATCATATACGGCCTCCGCCCACTTGGAGGAGAGGCGAAGCTTTTCATGAGCCAACTCTCTCTCTAGAGTTATATCTTCAAGTTCACAGTGTGCCATGATGAGAGCAAGTCCAGCTGGGGATTCATACACCTCGCGACTTTTAATTCCAACACGTCGATTTTCCACCATGTCTATTCGACCAAACCCATACGATCCCACGAGCTTGTTCAACTTCTCTACGATCTCGAAAACCGACATAGAGACACCATCCAAGCGAACGGGAACACCTTTATCAAAAGTTACACTCACCTCTTTAGGCACTGTCTCGGAAACTTGAGTCATCTCATAGACGTCCTTTGGAGGTGCCGCCCAAGGATCTTCCATCTCTCCGCATTCTATAGCCCTACCAAAAATATTTTGGTCTATGGAGTATGGACTCTTCTTAGTGGCAGAGACCTTTACGCCATGAGATCTAGCGTACTCAATCGTGTCGTCTCTAGTAAAACCCCACTCTCTAACTGGAGCTTCTACTTCCAGAGATGGATTTAAGGCCCGAATGGATACTTCAAAACGAACCTGGTCGTTTCCTTTTCCTGTGCAACCATGTGCAACTGCGTCAGCCTGATACCTAGAGGCCGCCTCTACTAAATGCTTTGATATGAGAGGTCGGGACAGTGACGACACTAAAGGATATTTATTTTCATAAAGAGCGTTCATTTTAATAGCAGGAACGAGATAATCATTTGCAAACTCGTCTTTGGCATCGACAACTTCAGCAGCAATAGCACCGGAGTCCAAGGCTCTGGCTCTTGCTGCCTCAAGATCTTCTCCTTGGCCCACATCCACCGATAGAGCTACAACGTCGTATCCACGCTCCAAAGTTAGCCACTTAACGGCTACAGAGGTGTCAAGTCCGCCACTGTATGCTAAGACCACCCTTCGCTTTGACATCAAACACGCCACCTTTCATTGCTTTATTACAATAATCTTTACTCAGCTGAGAACTTCGTACGATCGCCTAAAACTCTTCGTCCATTCCCGCCAGTCTCACTATCTCTTTAGCAAGACCTGTCCCCCCAATGGTTTCATCTGCGAGAATCAGTACCGTGTCATCACCAGCCACCGTACCTAAAAGACCATCCATCTGAGAACGATCCAACGCGGAAGCCACGACATGAGCGCAGCCAGGAGGTGTCCTGACCATCACAAACACCGACGACGCCACAACGTCTACAACCCAGTCTCCTAAAACTCGTTTGAGATGTTCCTGGGTGGAGGTTTGATCCTTTGGGAGTTCAGGAATGGCATATATGCTTTGACCACCGCCCGACTTCACCTTTATAGCTCCTAACTCGTCAAGGTCTCTCGACACAGTAGCCTGGGTCGCGACGATCCCTTGACTCGCCAGTAGCTCCACGAGCTGGCCCTGGGAGTAAACCGCATTACTCTGAAGAATTTTTGCAATTTTATACTGTCTCTGATTCTTAGCCATCTGTCCCTCTCCGATTACCGATACCCATTACTACACTTCGGCAGACACTTTGAAAAGCACCGCCAACGCTTCATCGATCTCATCTTTTGAAACTACAAGAGGGGGTGCAACTCGGATAATTCTGTCCGTCAGGGCGTTCAAGACAAGACCAGACTGTAAAGAGCGAGAAACAACTTCTTTAGCTATAGGCTGCTCAAGATGCATTCCCAAGAGCAGACCTCTTCCACTGACGCTCTTGACAATGCTTAGTTCAAGTAGTCCCGCTTTGAGATAACGCGACATCTCAACCACATGACTTAAGATATCGTTGTTCTTGATCTCTTCAAACACAGCCAAAGCGGCAGCACTTGAACTAGGACTCCCACCAAAGGTGCTTCCGTGATCACCTGGAACGAAAGCGTTGGCAACGCTTGTACGCGCCCATGTCGCGCCGATTGGAAATCCATTTGCTAGCGCCTTTGACATAGTCACGACGTCTGGCTTCAAACCAAAATGTGAGAATGCGAACATTTTCCCGGTTCTCCCCATTCCAGTTTGCACCTCATCCACTATCAAAAGTACTCCAAAGTGCCGACAAAGACGTTCGACCTCTTCAAAGTACCCTGGTGAGGCATCTACGACTCCGCCTTCGCCTTGGATGATCTCGACCATTACCGCGCCGACTAAGGGATCA
>JAJYFP010000106.1 GCA_021790855.1 Actinomycetes bacterium | reverse complement strand
ATTTCAAGTGATGTCTTTGGGGGCTTCTTTTGATGAGGACGGTGTATCGTTCGTCTCTATTTACGATGGCACCAAGTTGCGCCTTACGCCAGAGGAGTCTTTGGCAACTCAAGAGCTGCTGGGTTCTGATATAGCTATGGTCTTAGACGTGTGTACGATGCTGCCCGCAGGTCGTTTCGAGCTCGAGCGCAACCTTGAACTGACACTAGCCTGGGCGAAGAGATCCAAGGCGGCAAAGACTAGGTCAGACCAGTCTCTGTTCGGAATCGTGCAGGGAGGAACGGATCCAAAGTTGAGGGAGAGATCACTTGTGCAGACGTGTGAACTTTCATTCGACGGATATGCAATAGGAGGACTTGCTGTAGGAGAGGAACGTTCTTTAACGTTAGATACCGTCGGGCGATGTACGGAGATGCTCCCCAAGGAGACACCAAGGTATCTTATGGGCGTTGGCGATCCATACTCAGTTGTACATTCCATAGCGTTGGGGATCGATATGTTCGACTGTGTGGCCCCTTCGCGTGTTGCCCGCCACGGCATGGCATGGACTTCGTCTGGGAAAGTATCGGTAAAGCAGGCACGCTACATCTCTTCAGGTGACCCTTTGGATGCAAGTTGTTCTTGCCAAACGTGTGAGGGATATCCACTAGCTCTTTTAAATCACCTTTATAAGGTTGATCCGGAGACTTTGGGTGTCATGCTCACACGACACAACCTGACTTTTATGCAGACGTTAATAACCTGGTGTCGCACTTCGATCAAAGAAGGTAGCTTCTCTGAGGTAAAGAGCTTTGTGGAAACTTACTATAGCTAAGAGCCAAGTGACCTGAGATCCGGTCCTTGAAACTACAATAACCTAGTCGCGTTGGAAGGACTTCTATGGGTCAATTGATTTTTGTTCTATTCGTCTTGGTAATCCTTTACGTGCTATTTTTGAGACCACGGATGAAAGACGCCAAAACAGGCAGGAAAGCAGGCTTGCAACCAGGAGATGATGTCGTCTCAAACGGGGGGATCTTCGGTGTAGTCACCAAGGTATACGATCAGAGGATATATGTAGAGATAGCTCCAGAGGTGGAAGTGATCTTTGATCGGAGGGCACTTACTCATCTAGATGGTGTCATTGTCGATGCCATGGAGGAAGCAGAGGCAAAGTTTGACGAGATTGAGGCAAGAAAAGGAATAGGGGAGACTGACGAAAGTGACGAACCTCAATCAGGTGAAGAACCTCAGTCAGGTGAAGAACTTCAATTAGGTGAAGAACTTCCCCAAGATGAAGAGGCGGATCACGCCGGCGGTAACGATGAAAGTGATGTTAAGTAATCCCCATACAGAACGTGAACACATGGTGAAAGGTTGGTATAGGGTAACTCTATGAGTTGGAACGGTGTTTTTGAGAGAGTATGAGAAAAGGTCCTCACGTAGTTTCAGTTGTTTTATCGATAGTGGTTTCCATCGGCGCCTTCATTGCTGTGTTGGCGCTCAACTATAAGCCGATACTAGGTCTTGATCTTCAAGGAGGAGCGTCGGTAGTCTATAAACCAACCAGGAACGTCTCTCAGTCTACGTTGACTCAAACTATAGCTATCATACGTAACCGTGTAGACGGACTGGGCGTAGCTCAGCCGAACATTGCTCAACAAGGTAAAGACATTGTTGTGCAGCTTCCTGGGATTAAACATCCTAATCAAGCCTTGTCGCTGATTGGACAAACTGCCCAACTGGAGTTTCGACCCGTGCTGTGCTCATTGCCTCCGTACAAGAAACCTACGGGGAAACTTGCTCAAGCTATCAAGACTCGACCGCTAGTTCCATTTTGTCCGACCTCGGCTCAACAAGATGCACTGGCGCAGTATCTGCCCAATACGACGTTTTCGCAGTTGAACTCTTCAAAAGAAGCGGTTTTGTCGGAGGTCTCTGGGTCTAGAGTAACTCGCTATATGCTCGGGCCCACATTGGCCAATGGAACCGCTCTATCCAGCGCCACAGCAGGGCTCAACCAACAGCAGCAGTGGGTGGTCAACTTTACTCTTACGCCAAAGGCTACTCCGTTGTTCAACCAGATAGCCACCACATACTTCGACAAGCAACTAGCTATCGTCTTGGACACCAAGGTCATCTCTGCACCGGTCATAACTACCAAAAGTTTCAATGGCCAGGGCCAGATTACAGGTCCGGGTGGTCAAACCCAAGCCCAGAACCTTGCTCTGGTGCTGAAGTACGGTGCATTACCTGTGCAGCTTCAGCAGTTAACCGTTCAGACCATCTCACCGACTCTAGGTAAGGCTTCCCTCAAAGCGGGCGTATTTGCGGGTGTGGGCGGTCTCTTGTTGGTCCTGCTTTATACCGTCTTTTACTATAGAGCTTTAGGAGTGGTCGTCCTTTTGGGACTATCTACGACTGCTGCGATGCTATGGGCTATTGTGTCGTTGTTGGGACACACTTCTCAGTTGACTTTAGATCTCTCGGGAGTTACTGGATTGATTGTGTCCATTGGCGTAACCGTTGACTCCTACGTGGTCTTTTTTGAACGACTGAAAGACGAGTTGAGAGGTGGTAAGTCCCTTAGGTCGTCGGTGGATAGAAGTTTTGCAAAGGCTTTTCGTACCATCGTTGCCGCAGATCTTGTATCTTTGATCGGAGCTACATTGCTGTATCTTCTGAGCATCGGTCCCGTAAGGGGTTTTGCATTCTTTTTGGGAATCTCGACCTTGTTGGATGTAGTTTCTGCATGGTTCTTTACCAGGCCTTTGGTAATCATTATGGGACAGTCCAAGATAGCTGGAAATCCAAGGTTCTTCGGGGTAAGTACTAGAGCCTCTGGAAAACCTTCCCTTCCCACGACCAATAGTGGCGTATTAAAACCAAGTGGAGTTTGATTCTATGTCGATTGAATTCAACAAGCGCAGTGTTATGTCGTATATCTATGGTGGCACAGCCCCGCTGGACGCTCGGGTGATTTCGTGACGACCGTTGGTGAAGGGTCTGAAGATTCGATCTCGACCGTGGAAACATCTATTGAACTACCAACCCAAAAGACGGCGAGAAAACGGTCTCGTTGGAACGCTCTTTATGAGGGTGAAACGACGATTGGGTTTCTAGGTAGACGTAAGTTCTTTTACGCTCTATCGATAACAATTATTTTATTGGGAGCAATCTCTATGGGGATTCGCGGCTTGAACTTTGGAATAGATTTCAAAGGAGGAACATCCTGGCAGGTTCCTTCAAGTGCGTTGAGCGTTTCAAAGGCTCAATCAGTACTCAAAGCAGATGGAATAACGCAGGCCACGGTGTATACGTTGGGTACGGGGTCCAACAGGTCTTTGGTTGCGGAGGCTGACTTGTCAAAGCTGTCCTCTTTGGCGCAGACAGCCAAAGAGAGACAACTCTCAATAGATCTTGCAAAAGCAGGAGGAGTCAGTTACTCCTCGGTGAGTTTGACGAACGTAGGTCCAACTTGGGGTGGCAACGTTACCTCCAAAGCTCTGGAAGCTCTGGGCTTTTTCTTTCTGGGGATAGTGGTCTATATATCTCTTCGTTTCGAATGGAAGATGGCCGTTGCGGCTTTGGTGGCTGTGATACATGATCTCTTGGTAACGATCGGTATCTATTCAATCTCGAACTTCCAAATTACGCCCGCTACAGTCATAGCGGTGCTGACGATCTTGGGTTATTCTCTTTACGACACGATCGTCGTCTTTGATCGAATTCAAGAGAACGTAAAGTCTCTCGTGAATCCGGGCCGCCTTACCTATGAAGACTCTGTTGATCTTTCGTTGAATCAAGTGTTGATGCGTTCGTTGAATACGTCGCTGGTGGCCATAATTCCTGTGTTCTCCATTCTTGTCGTAGGTGCTTATATCCTTGGAGCGACGACTTTGCAGGACTTCGGCCTGGCA
>JAJYFP010000105.1 GCA_021790855.1 Actinomycetes bacterium | reverse complement strand
CGAGGGAGTTAACGTAGCCTCCTTGAAGGATCAGATAGTAAAGGGTGCATACAAATTCGCGGACTTCAAAGCTAACGTCGATAACTCACGAATCGTCTCTAGCTCTACCCCACTAGAACACAGGCGCAAAGCTTCCGTCTTGTTCTCTGGATCGATATGGCAAGCTGCAACAGCGGCGGCACAGACGCTCTCTGAAAGGTTCAATATTGACGTCTCTGTATACTCCATTACGTCGTATAAGTCTCTTAGGCAAGAGGCACTTGAAGTAGAACGGTACAACCGCCTTCATCCGACCGAACAGCCCCGGACACCTTATGTCACAGAGCTTCTCCAAGGCGAGGGTCCGATCGTGGCGGTTAGCGACTTCATGAAACTAGTACCTGATCAAATCTCGCGATTTGTTGATCGTCCGTTTGTCGCTTTAGGAACCGATGGATTTGGAAGGTCAGACACACGGGAAACCTTACGAAGATTCTTCGAGATCGATGAAGGACATGTTGTAGTGGCCGTCTTAGAACACCTTATGCGCAACGGCGAGGCCAAGCCAGAAGAGGTTCAAGACGCCATAGATCTTTACAAAATTACATACGAGCGTAACGACCCAACGGTCAAACCTTAGAACAAGGCAAAAGACGTAACTGCCGCTCTAGGCGCTAAGGTATCGTCCGACAAGGTTTAAGTTCACAATATGAGGCTAGGGGATCGATCTATGTCCATTTATTTAACTACTAGAGATGACCATAATGAGCTCCTGTCGGAGGAGCCTCTAGCCTTATTGATCGGGATGTTGCTAGACCAACAGATTCCCATGGAACGGGCCTTTGCCGCGCCTGCACTACTAAAAGAACGATTAGGCGGTAAGGTCGATGCCGCTCAAATTGCCGCTATGGACGTAGAAACTCTAACTGAGGTGTTTTCCCAAAAGCCCGCCCTGCACCGGTTCCCAAAGTCAATGGCTGCAAGGTGTACTCTTCTCTGTGAGATAGTCGCCACGCAGTACCACAACGACGCCCGAGAACTCTGGCTAGGCGCAAAAGACGGAGACGATCTCGTCATGAGACTCACTAAACTGCCAGGATTTGGCGAACAAAAAGCCAAGATCTTTGCCGCCTTACTCGGAAAACAGTTAGGAATTACACCTCCAAATTGGCGTCAAGCAACGGATCCATTTGGACAAGAAGGTGTATATATCTCTGTAGCCGATATTACATCCGAAGAGACCCTCCGTCTTGTCAAAGACTACACGGCTCAGATGAAAGCGAAGATTAAAAAGTAGACCAGTCAACGAAGTAGTGAGAGTGCAATAGTGACAAAAGCCGACGTAATACACGGAGCAAGCCTCTATCTCTGTACCCCCATAGTCGACAACTTGTTGGAGTTCGTCGACCAAGCAACCCAAGGGGGCGTAGACATCGTTCAACTCCGAGAAAAACAACGCCCGGATCAAGAGATCTTAGACAGTGCTCGGGCGTTACAGAACCTATGTCGATCCCGTACTATCCCATTCATCGTTAACGATAGACCAGATATTGCGCTACTATCAGACGCCGATGGGGTACACGTCGGTCAAGACGATCTAAACGTATCAGACGTGAGGCGTCTGATAGGTACGAACAGAATCCTTGGCCTTTCGACCCACTCAAAGACCGAGCTTTTAGAGGCTATCTCTTTAGACGTCGACTACATCTCTGTAGGACCGATTGAGCAAACACCCACCAAACCAGGACGTGAAGGTACCGGTGAGGAGTTTCTTGTCTTTGCTAGTCAAGTCTCTACTCTACCTTTCTTTGTGACCGGTGGCGTCGAACCGGTCAAAGTAGGGCCACTGAAAAAACTAGGTGCTTCTCGATTTGTAGTTGTAAGATACCTCGTCAATGCGAAGGACCCTAAAGCTTGCGCAAATGAATTGAAAGACCAAATTCTGAACGCTTGAACTAAAAGTTTCTGTCCAACCAACCAACCAACACTGCATAAAGTTGCGGATCGTAGCGCAAGGACACTTCATCAGTCATGAAAGAGTGAAGTTCCAGTTCAGAGAATCTATCTGTGTCAAACAGAGAGTCAGCGGTACGACTTCTATATCTCTCCGTGGTAACGATTACTAACGTCGGAGTCTTTTCTAAGCTGTCAAGAGCCTCCTTCTCGATCCTCACAACTTCACTTTCGACTGCCGCTAGATCGTAGTTAGCGGGCGTTCTAACAGAACTCAACGCTAGTCGGGTCAATAACGAGGATGGCTCAATAAGACCTTTTGGTCCCGCATCACTTCCTACCGCAACTACACCACGTACAGCTTCTAGTCGTGAAGCCACGGACAGAAACACCGCCCCCATGACATCAAAGCCCAAGAGTACGATCTGACGTGCCAGCGATTCTTTCTCAATGAAGAAGACAACCTCTAAAACGTCTTCAACGGCATTCAATAGTGTAAAGTCACCGTCTGAGTCGCCAACACCCGATGGCCAAAAAGACAGAACTGACCAGCCGGTTAGAGACGATACTCTCTGCGTTGCTTCGACATTTTGTTTACCAAGACTGCCGGGCCTAGCCCCAAGAACGTACCCTTGCGACATTAAAAGCAGCGGAAGCATATTTGCTCCTTCACCCTTTCCTGCTACATCTTGCAGGTAGTAGTCGATAGTGCCACGCCTCCCTTTCAACTCAGTCACAACTACATCGCTTCATAGTCATCTTTAGACACTCTCCTTATCGCCTTGGCTGTGTGGCCTAACGGCATTAGAGACTATGTTAGTCCTGTGCACTCTGAAGAGATTTGGGTTATAGCTAACTTAGGTTTGGGCGCCAAGTTCCAAGACCAGGCAACACTCGTATGCGACGCTCTAAAGAACGAAGGACTTAACGCCAAGACAGTCGACTCGTTCGATCTTTACCTTCACATTCGAGGCGGCGACCTGAGTCTTCTTGGTATCACTGAACCGCCTATCGCCGCTATTATCCAGGTAAAAGACGTTGTGCTGATCAGAGCGCTAGAGTCGATAGGGGTGCCAACCTTTAACTCCTCAGAGGCAGTAAGAGTGTGTGATGATAAAGCTCTAACTCATATAGCTCTATCTGAAAGCAACGTTCCAACTCCCGCTACCGTGGTTCCGCCTGAGAGGTACCCCGGGCAGTCCGTTCCAGAGACTTTCATCACTTACGCCGAGGAAGTCATTGGCTATCCAATCATTGTAAAAGCTGCCAAAGGATCCTTCGGGAAGGAAGTCTTCATGGCACAAGACCGCCTCCAACTTGAGACATCGCTGGCCCAACTTGCGCATCGACCTCTCATTCTTCAACAATTCATTCGATCTGCGCACAGCACAGATCTGCGGATCCAAGTGATAGACGGTGAGGCTGCGGCAGTCGTTCAAAGAAGGCCAAGTACTGGAGATTTTAGAGCGAATCTAACGCTCGGCGCCTCTGGAGAGTCCGTCTCACCAAGTGACGACGTCCTAAGAGTTGCAGTAATGGCTTCCAATACCGTGGGGACATTAAGCGCTGGAGTTGACCTAATAGTTGACGTCGACGGTAGGCCACTGGTACTTGAAGTCAACTCAAACGCTCACCTGAGAAGAGTGACTGAGATAACCGGCGTTCAGGTTGCGAGACTCTTCGCACAAGCTATTACCAAACAAATAGTCAACCTCAAGTAGCAAAGGGGCCACCGGAGATGACTTTGAGAGTACTCATCGTATATACAAGGAAAGATTTAGTCACAAACTTGTTCTTTGTAAAACAGCTCAGCGACTCACTTGAAAAAGCAGGACGAGATGCCACAGTAATTTCAACCGAATCCCTATCATTGGCCACAATCGAGCAACTAGAGCATCTCAAGGAAAGTACTTCCTTGGTAATCTTTCGATCGAGAGACGTTGCCCTGTCAAAGAAAATGGGGGAGATGGGGTTCAAGATTATAAATAATCCCTCTCTGCTTGAACTAGCCACAGACAAGCTCAAAACGTATGAGTTCTGCCTCTCACAT
>JAJYFP010000104.1 GCA_021790855.1 Actinomycetes bacterium | reverse complement strand
AGAAGCGATATTGAAGCTGCCGAGATGGCTCGCTTAGAGGCTGAGAGGGTGCTCGCTGAGTACAGGAGCCAACTAGAAGAGGGTCGTAAAGAGGCGAATCGTCTCGTTGACGAGGCGAGGAAGACAGCTGGGCTTGTCCGGGAAGATCTTCTGAAACGTGCTCAAGAAGAGGCAGCTGATATCAAACGACGTGCTGATGAGTCTCTGATTATTGAAAAAGAGCGTGTAATGAGCGAACTTCGCAGTTCAGTGGGTGACTTAGCGGTCGAGTTAGCATCGAGAGTTATTTCATACGAGATTGACCGGGTTAGCATCGACCCACTGGTCGTCCAGTTCTTAAGTGAAGTGGGTGCGACGACTAAGTGAGAGAGTGGGTTTTAGGCTATGCCTTAGGCGTGCGCGAGATAGCGGAGTCTAAGAGACAGCTTGAGAGAGTGCGAGAAGACTTGGGTGCTATCTATTCAACTGTCGCGAACTCAGAAGAGCTTCTTAGCGTCTTGTGCGACTCAAGTTATAGATCTAAAGAACGCTCGGAACTTATCGTGGATATCTTTGGATCTAAAACCTCGTCAAAGTTGACGGTTGAAGTGTTGCGTGAGGCAGTTGCCGATGAGATTCCAGGTGATCTCCGACGTACCCTCCACGATCTCCCTGAGATGTTTTTGGCCAGCTTTAATCCTGATAAGATAGGTTTTGCTTCAACTCGCAAGCGAGTTGAAGGGTATGCCTTGGCTCAAGTTCGAGTCGATCCATCAGTCGACCTTGCAAGCGCCGAAAGTGATCTTTTTAAGGTTGCGAGATCGATCGAGAACAATGCTTCTTTGCGCCGCCTCCTGTCTGGAGTAGGATCTAACGCTGAACTTCGAAGAGGACTCGTCTCCGATCTGTTCTTGGCGCGTATTGGAGAAGTTGCTTTAAAGCTTATCTTGTTTGCCGTGCAGACATCGAGAGTGCGTGATATCGTCGAACTTCTCGATGATTTGGTAGTTCTTCTTGCTACCGAACGAGGCAAAGGGATTGCTGATGTTCGTTCTGCCCGAGAGCTCTCTCAACGCCATAGGGAGGCGTTACTGACGGTTCTAGAGGGTGTAACTTCGAGGAGCTTGGAGCTTCGTAGTCGTGTCCAACCAAGTTTGGTAGCCGGTATTGTGGCTCTGGTGGGAGACACGTTGTTTGATGTCAGTGCACGTAGAAGACTTGATGAAGTACGTTCTTTGGTAGCGGACGCGATTCACTAGATTACTGTTTGGGAGAGTTAATTGGCTGATTTTACTATTGATTCAGAGGAGATTTCCGAAGCCATTAGGCGTCGTCTCTCTGACTATAAGCCCTCGCTGTCAGGGGAAGAGGTAGGTAGAGTGTTAGAACTCGGCGACGGTATCGCTCGGGTCTCTGGGCTACCCTCTGTGGCAGTTAACGAGCTACTGAACTTCGAACGGGGCGCCGTCGGTCTCGCGTTGAACTTGGATGAAGATACGATAGGTGCAGTGCTGCTCGGAGCTGCTAACTCTGTAGAAGAAGGGGAGTTTGTTCGTTCTAGTGGATCGATTCTATCCGTGCCGGTCGGAGATGCTTTGCTGGGACGAGTCGTAAATGCCCTTGGGGAACCGATAGATGATAAGGGTCCGATCGAGTATCAGGAGACTAGAAGACTCGAGGTACAAGCTCCCGGAATCGTCGATAGACAGCCTGTAGGCGAACCCATGCAGACTGGCATAAAAGCTATCGATACCATGTGCCCGATTGGACGTGGGCAACGTGAGCTAATTATTGGCGATCGTAAGACCGGGAAGACCTCTGTAGCACTTGATACTATCATTAACCAAAAGGGTAACGGTGTGAAGTGTATCTACGTAGCTATCGGACAGAAGGGGTCGACGGTAGCTGCGGCGGTTGCAATCCTCGAAGAACACGGAGCTTTGGATCACACAGTTGTTGTTGTAGCGACGGCTGACGAACCGGCGCCCTTTAAGTATCTAGCACCATATGCGGGTTGCGCTATGGGCCAGCATTGGATGGAAAATGGCGAACACGCTCTCATCGTCTACGATGACCTATCCAAGCAAGCGGAGGCCTATAGACAGCTAGCTCTGTTGTTGCGCCGACCACCGGGACGAGAGGCGTATCCAGGAGACGTATTTTACCTGCACTCTAGGTTGCTTGAGAGAGCAGCGAAGCTCTCAGATGAAAAAGGTGGTGGGTCTCTGACAGCTCTGCCTATTATTGAGACCAAAGAAGGCGATATATCGGCGTACATACCAACGAACGTTATCTCTATCACGGACGGGCAGGGATTTTTAGACACTGATCTGTTTTACTCTGGAGTAAGACCTGCTATTAACGTAGGTACCTCGGTCTCTAGAGTTGGTGGCGCCGCTCAAATAAAAGCGATGAAAGAGGTTGCTGGTAATTTACGGATAGATCTGGCTCAATTTAGAGAACTCGAAGCCTTTGCAGCTTTTGGGTCCGAATTGGATAAGATTTCACAAGCGCAGCTTGATCGAGGTTATCGCTTAACTGAGTTGTTAAAGCAACCTCAAAACTCACCTGTTCCTGTAGAAGAGCAGGTAGTTACCATCTTTTTAGGAACTTCTGGTCTCTTAGATGAGGTCTTGACAGGAGATGTCCAACGCTTTGTTGCAGATGCCTTGGATTTTATGAGAGCTCGTTACGGAAGTCTGCTTGAAGTTATTAGAGAGACTGGAAAGCTTCCTGATCGTAAAGATCTCATCAGTGCGATTGACGATTTCAAAGCCGGTTTTGAACCGTCTACAGGTAAGGGCTAGGAGCTAGTCGGTGGCCGGTGGTCAAGAGCGTACGCTTAGACGTAAAATCAAAAGTGTACAGTCAACGAAGAAGATTACGAAGGCGATGGAGTTGATAGCGGCCTCGCGAATTCAAAAAGCGATTACGCGTATGGCTAACGCGAGACCGTACTATCGAGAGATCTCTGAGATTGTGCGTGACCTTGTCAAGGCTGCCTCTTTGCCTAAAAACCCTTATACGGACCCTACAGATACAGCAGGAGTTGTTGTAGTGATTGCTGTGACGTCCGATAGGGGACTATGTGGGATCTATAACTCTTCAGTTCTACGTGCGACCGAGCGCTTGGCTGAGCAGGTTCGCGCTGAAGGCTCAAATGTGGAGTTAGTAGGTGTGGGGAAGAAGGCCCAAAACTACTTTAAGTTTCAAGAGATTGAGGTGGCAACTCAGGTAAATGGAGTGACAGAGACTCCAACGTATGTTCAAGCGATGTACATACTAGGGTCTGTTCTGGACCGTTACGAAAAAGGTGAGATATCTAAGGTATATGTGATCTCTCATAGGTTCGTGTCAATTGGAGTTCAAAACTTGGAGACGCTGGAGCTGTTGCCCATCTCAAAGAACCAACTTGAGATGGATAGCGTTAAGTCTTCCAGCACTTTTGACTTTGAGTTTGAACCTTCGAGAGATGCGATCGTGGTTCCATTGTTTCGGCAGTTTACTTTAGCAAGACTATTTGCACTTTTGCTCGAAGCCTCTGCAGCAGAGTATGCCTATCGACAAAGAGCCATGAAGTCCGCTAGCGAGAACGCAGAGGAGCTAGCTAGAAAGTACAGGCGTTTTTTGAATAGAGCCCGACAAGACTCCATTACGACTGAGATCATGGAGATAGTCGGCGGTGCTGAGGCACTCAAGGCCGAAGACGATCTCGATAAGGAAGGTTAGTTGCTAGATGTTTGTAGTTGATCTTATTTCTATGTTTCTCGGTGAAAGGTTAAGATGAGTACGACTGTTGAAGAGATGGCCTCTCGAGTCCTTGAAGATGGCAGGGTCGTTGCTGTTACTGGACCGGTGGTAGATGTCGAGTTTCCACCTGCGTCGATTCCTGACATCTTCGAAGCCTTGCGCATGGAGGTTGAAGTCGATGGCAAGACGGTTGTTATCATGCTTGAGGTTGCGCGTCAGATAGGTGAAGGTCGTGTCCGCTGTATTGCTAGATCGG
>JAJYFP010000103.1 GCA_021790855.1 Actinomycetes bacterium | reverse complement strand
GCCCGAGATTTCCAGCTAGTGAACCACCTTCATGAGATACACCTTCCATTAGATCGCCATCGGACGCAAGTACGAAGGTCTTTTGATCTAAAAGATCGATAGCGATCGGATTAATTTGAGCAGCTCTACTGCCTTGGAGCTTCTGACCTAACGCAACTCCTACTGCAGTAGCAAAACCTTGTCCCAACGGCCCAGTAGTGGTCTCCACACCTTTTGTATGCCCATACTCCGGATGCCCTGGAGTCTTTGATCCGAGCTTTCTAAAGTTACGTAGATCATCAACCGTCAAGTCTGTACCGAAAAGGTAAAGGGCTGCGTATAACAACGCAGATCCATGACCAGCGCTCAAAATGAAGCGATCCCGTCCGACCCACTCCGCATCGTTCGGATCGTAGCGCAAGAAACGAGTGTAGATAGAGTGTACGATAGGTGCCGCACCTAGGGGAAGACCTGGGTGTCCCGAATTCGCAGCCTCCACTTGGTCTAGCGATAACATGCGGAGTGCCGTCAAAACTTCTGAATCCAGCGAGCCTAGACTGTCGTGATAGCGATCTGTACGTTGCATTATTCCCCTACTTAGTCGTTTCCAGTGTTTACTAGTTCGTTGCTGCTTCAGCGAGTTCTCTTATCTCTGCCACTGCTCCCTTGAGCCCCCGAGGAGAACTAAAGATTGAGGATCCAGATACAAGATGGGTAGCACCCGCCTTAACTGCTCCCACTACGGTCTTCGGAGAGATCCCTCCGTCAACCTCTATAGGAATATCTAGATTGCGATCACTAAGAAGTCTCTTGAGTGCAACGATCTTAGGCTCCATCTCCTGTATATAAGCTTGTCCACCAAAACCTGGATTAACCGTCATAATGAGTACCATGTCGCAACTGTCAAGTACATACTCAACAGCAGAGATAGGTGTCGCTGGATTAAGTGCAACAGCTGAGCGAACTCCCAAATCTCTGATCTGAGTTAGGGTTCGGTGTAGATGGACAGTTGCTTCGGCGTGAACAATTATAAGGTCACAGCCAGCCTCTACGTAGCGCTGTAAGGTATTTTCTGGGGCAAAGATCATGAGGTGAGCCTCAAAAGGCAGCGAAGTGTACTTTCTTGCCGCTGCGATGATATCTGAACCAAAAGTTAAGTTAGGAACGAAGTGTCCATCCATGACGTCAAATTGGATCTTGTCCACGCCTGCATCTTCGAGGCGTTCAAGATCTGTTCCAAGAGCCCCGAAGTCGCACGGCAAAACAGAAGGAACGATCTCAATACCTGTTGCCATCCCTCTTGAACCTCCTGCTTAAATACTCTGATCACTTTGTAGTTTTAAAACTAGTGACCATCGAGTATCGATGTGAATAACGTTACCTCGCTCTAAAAACCTACTTCGACTAGCACTTACTACGTTCACCTATTGGGGTGAATTCAGCGGTGAGAGTTACCACAAAGATCTAATCAAACTATCAAAGTAAGCTTAAACGTGGATGCACATGAATATCTATTCTCTAAAGCGTTGAGACTCGTATCAAGTAGTGAGGTGATATAAATCCTTGATTATCTTTTTTATGCAACAGTGAAGACTATAACGAATTATCCTCAACTTTATAATAAGGTATTGTCTTAGCGACCAAAAGGTGGACTGCCTTTGTTGAATATATTTGTTGTTGACGATCATCAGGTAATTCTCGATGGCCTTGATTCAATGCTTAGACACTACAACTCAAGGATATCTATCGTTGGTACAGCGAAGTCCTATACAGGTGCACTCAAGTCAATAGAGGAACTCCACGACAGCATCGATGTAGTCCTAACGGACCTTAGACTAAAGGCGGACTCTGGTGTTGACCTTTGTGTCGAGCTAGGTCGACGATTTCCTGAGATACCAGTAGTATTTTTCACAGTCTACGACGATGAGCAGTACCTGTTTCAAGCCCTGCGAGTGGGAGCGAAAGGATACCTTCTCAAGCAGATGGGTGGCGAAGAACTAGTAGGTCAGTTGGAGAGAGTCGCAGGTGGAGAAGTCGTTATAGATCCCGCAATTGCCGGACGTGTTGCTCTTTTTGCCGCTCGACTTCAATCTGGCGAGTTCTGGCCAGGGGCTCATCTTGGATTGACCCAAAGAGAATCTGAGGTACTTGGCTTAGTGGTCAAAGGACTTTCAAATCGAGCTGTAGCGCAAAAGCTCGTCCTTGGCGAAGAGACAGTGAAGACTCATCTTTCGTCGATATATCGTAAGCTAGACGTTAAAGACCGTTCTCAAGCGGTGGCAGCCGCTCTAAGAGAGGGAGTATTCCATTGACGTCCCCTGATATCTATGGATCATCACAACTTCGCCTTATCCGTTCGATAGCAGAGGCGATGACGTTACAACTCGACCTAGCTCAACTTGCCGCTAAGGTAGCTGAATTGGTAGCTGAGGCAGTAGGGGCAGACGTATGTTTTGTTCACATAGTCAACAATGAAAAGGGCACAGTCTCCCTCATAGGTGCCACACCTCCATTTGACTCTCAGGTTGGACACGTAGAACTTCCTTTGGGTGAAGGAGTTGCTGGATGGGTTGCCAGAAATAGAGTACCTGCTGTCGTGCCAAACAAGTGGGAGGATCGAAGATATAGATATATCCCAGAGTTACGGGGCGAAGACTACCGTAGTCTTATCTCTGTACCACTCGTTAGACAAGGTAACGTAGCTGTCGGAGTTCTAAATGTGCACTGGCGAGACACTATAGAAGACTTAGAGTATCGACTTTACCCCCTAAAAGACGTCGCCAATCTCTTTGCTGGAGCTGTCGAGAACGCGATCCTTCACGCACGCATCATTCAACGAGAGTCAGAGATATCAAGGTTTGCAAAGTCGTTTCTCTCTGCTACTGAGATGGAGCGTCGCAGGGTTGCAAGTGAGGTGCACGACGGCGTCGGTCAGGTGCTCCTATCTCTCTTATTTCATCTCGACGCGGCAACCTCGATTATCTCGAGCGTGGATCAGGAGCTCATCAAAGAGCTAGATCAGTCCAGAGAGCTTGCGAATATGGCAGTAAGCGAGGTCCGCAGAGTGATATCTGCCTTACGGCCCACAGTGATTGATGACTTTGGTCTTCCTGGCGCCCTTGAATACCTAAAGAGGATCTATCCATCCCTAAATATCTCCCTTGATGTGAGTGAGATCGGCGAGATCTCACCCGAGGTTGAAGTTACGTTGTATCGAGTGTGTCAAGAGGCTCTAACGAATGTAAGCAAACACTCAGAGACAGAGCGGGCGACAATTAAGTTGAAGAGATTCGGTGGCGAAATAGTTCTTACCGTAATCGACAAGGGAGTTGGGTTCGATCCATCCGCTCCGAGAAAGACCGAGAGCTTCGGAATCTTAGGAATGAAGGAACGAATGGAACTCCTCGGCGGACATCTTGAGATCTACTCTAAACCAAACTTAGGAACAACTGTATTCGCCCATATGCCAACTGTTGAGCGCTAAGACCTCTTACTCAATCGTTACTTGGGCTTACTGCCTTGAGCAAGACTCTAGCATTGCTTCGATGATTCTATAAGAACCACCTACTGGTAAAGTTATCCATTATTATCGCAAAGTCCATACTTAAAGAAACCGACCGCAAGCGATGACAGACCTACACCTACGTGAGATACTCGTTCCTCCCCACTTGCACCACGCGTAACTCGCAGTTATTTCACGATGGAATCGACAGAGTGAACTGCATCAAGACACGTCTCTGAAGTTAGTTCAAGAGTAATCCAACATTTAGTGCTAACCTAACACTTCACCTTTAAGCCACCGTCGCAACCCACCCATAAACTTGCTAGAGGTTCTATACAACCACGTCGCTAAGCCAGCCTATGGGTGAGCAAGTTAGACTTTCATCTTTTGGATTCAGAGAAGCTCTTTAAAGTTCTCCGCACGCCGCTTTGAAGTTGGCTTGGGCGTGCTTGAATAACGCAGCCTGAGCGGAGTTGAAGTTGTTCTTATCTCCACCCCAAGTTCTCATAGCTTCATCTTGT
>JAJYFP010000102.1 GCA_021790855.1 Actinomycetes bacterium | reverse complement strand
AAGGACGGTGGCTCCGCTTGACTGTTTATAGACCTTTGGTACTACGATCGTTGGATGTCCCTCGTAGTAATGGTAGAAGAGTTCTTGTACATTGGCTTCGTGGATGTAGTCGAGCTCCTCTAAAATTCGAGAACTGATCTCTTCTGACATATCTTTTACATCCATAGAGGGAAAGATCCACTTAAGCATTGCCGCAAGACTTTGAGAGTTCTTCAGATCTGCTACTATGGCTTCACGAGCTTCCGGGTACTGAACCTTGACTGCAACTAGATCGCCGTTTCGTGTGACTGCTCGGTGGACCTGACCGATAGAGGCGGCAGCGAATGGAGTCTCCTCAAACTCTTTGAAGAGTTCCTTTAACTTCACACCTAGGTCGTTTTCTATGACTTGTTTTGCTTGGTTCCACTCTATTCCAACTGCGTTATCTTGAAATTGGGACAGAGCATCTCGGGTGTCTTGTGGAACCCTTGTGTCTAAGTAACTCGCCATCTGGGCGACCTTAGCGGTCACACCTCTCATGGCGCCGAATTTTTCGCGAATGTGTTGTGAGCTTTGATTTTCAGCAGTACGTTGTGTATCTGTATCAGCTTTGGAGTCTACCTTTTCAAAGAGATGCCTTGTGCCTAAGGATATCAAAAGTCTTGCGGCGTCCAAGGCCCGTTTAGCTCTTGAGGTTGACATCTTTGCTTTAGCCCCTCACTCCATTCGCCTACGATCCCTGCATCTGCTCATCTAAAGATTTAACGACTGCAACGCTGTGTCTAGATGTGGGTACTTGAAGGTAAAGCCCGCATCTAAAAGGCGCTTCGGCTGTACGTTTTGGGAAGCAAGTACCGTCTCGTGTGCCATCTCCTTGCCTAAAGCCAACTCTAAAGCGAAAGATGGTACCCCCAGGACTGCCGGTCGAGACAGAGCCGAACTTAGATATTTTGTGAACTCTAGATTGGTTGTAGGTGTCGGGCCGACAAGGTTGTAAGCCCCTTGAGCTTGGATCTCTGAAAGTAGGTGCATAATGGCAGCAACGTGGTCGTCTATATGAATCCATGGCATAAAAGCTTTTCCGTCGCCCAAGCGTCCCCCGAGCCCGACCCTAAATGGTATTACCGCCTTTGAGAGAGCTCCGCCGTCTTTAGCAAGTACGATCCCAGTTCGTATTAGACAGGTTCTAATGTGAAAGTCCTGAGCTTTTTTGGCTTCTTCCTCCCAGTCTCGACATAACGTTGACAAAAAGCCGGTTCCTAAAGTCGAGTTCTCTGTGAGTATCTCGGCTCCTCGGTCCCCGTAGTAACCAACTGCGGACGCTGATATGAAGATGCGAGGCGGATGACTCGCTCTTGTTATAGCTTCCACAATACCCCGAGTACCGTACACTCGAGATGCGTAGATTCTTGACTTTATATCGGCGTTCCACCTCTTTGAGGCTACCGGCTCGCCTCCTAGGTGTATAACTGCGTCGATGGCAAGATCGTTTGGTATATAGGCGGTAGCGTCATAAGGATCCCACCACGGCAGATCCCGAGGCTTCGCTTGTGCTGAGTCCACTCGTTTGAAGACGATTATATCGTGGTTGTTGCGTGAGAGCTCGTCTTTGAGGTGGCGCCCGATTAGACCGCTACTTCCGGTAATGGCAACCTTCATAGATACCTTCTTCTATATAGTGTCGAATTAGAAGGCGATTAAGACCTCTATATAATCCTATGTCAAGGAGCCGCTAGGTCGCCATCGATGTTTGTAAGGTCGCAGAACGCTAGTGCATACGCACGGTAAGAGCGTTAGTCGAGTGCACTTCAATAAGAAACTGACGCATTTGATGCACCATGTCGTTGGTGGCTGGAACTGGATCGACCTTTCATCTACTGCTGCGATCCGCCACCTACTCGACTGCTTCTATCTCTGGTTATGAGGTTAGAGCGATCATGACATGGTGTTACAGATAGCCGGTGAACTCCTTCATGAAGGTGCATACTTGGGCTATGGCTTTGGAGTTCGATATGTGTGCTCCGTGATGAGCCCCAACTACCTGGGCTGATAATACGTTGGCTACATTTTCAACTAGGTGCTGTTGTGCGAGGATGTGACGGTTTGAGGCGTACTGGCCAACCAAAGAGAAGAGAGGAACCTTGATGTCTTGATACGGGATTGAGTACTCTTTTGAAGCTAAGTAAGCCATCTCGGCTATCAAGGTGACTCCTTCGTTCCGTCTTCTTCGCCGAAACTCCTCGGGCAGTCGCATCCACCGCGACTCACCTAGAACGCGTATCATAAACTCTTCCGCACGACGACCCGCGTCATCTGGTTGGATCGGTCTATCTATTTCATCTGGTTCTGCCATCCAAACGGGCCACCAGTTTTCTGCAGGAAGAGGGGATTCGTAGGTAATGAGAGCGACTAGGTTCGACGGAAGCTCTGTTGCAAAGTGCAAGGCTATGGTCCCGCCCATAGAGTGACCGAAGATAATGGTAGGTCTTCCTCCGACAAGATGCCATACGTCGGCGACTTGTTCTGTGGGTGAGAACTCTTTGATATCTCTTTCAGGACGAAGAAGGAGGGACTCGTCATACCCCCTTCGGTCATAGGTAATTACTTTATGAGGAGAGAGTCTTTGCGCTAACCTCCTCATTGAAGACTTCCGATCCATGGCTCCATGAATGAGAAGAAACTGCAAGTCGAGCTCGCTTTCTTCGTTGAATACCTCAACGCTTAGACGAGAAGTCGTTTGTTCGTAGGTAGCTTTGGTAAGTCGGGTCGAGATGTTAGAGTTCAATCCAGCTTTCTCCAGTCAGAATCACGTCGAGTAACTTAGTCGCTTCTCATTGGATCTCTGAACCGAACTGTGCTAGTTGCTGGAACGGGAGCTAAGTTGAGCTTAGGTAGAAGTGGGCTTAATCTTTTGCGTTTCCATATGGGAGTCCCGCGTTCAGATAACAGGTGTCGTGGAAGTTTTCAACGCGATTCCACACGCCGTTCTCGTAAACATTGGCGATGATCTGGTGGGCTGGTGTCTTCATAGAGAACTTAATGGCTTCGCCACATCTTGCGCACGACGACCCTTCGCCAGGTTCAACTCGTCGACGGACACCTCTTGAGGTAAAGGCAGGTAACGTCTCTGCAGTAGTCTTCATACCTAAGTTTCGACTCGTTACTTTGTTCACTTAAGTTTTGATTTCGATGATATGTCGATTTGAGGACGGAGTTACGTGCTCTTTTGGATAATTAAAGTTAGAAATGTGACCTTGCTCAACGAAATGATTTTAAAGTTACATGAACTTTGACTACGATCATTAACTGTGGAACACAACTCTCACCCAATCACAACAAATACCTTTGGTCCTAACGACTGGCTCGCTGAAGAGATGTTTGATCTCTTTATGAAAGATCCACACCTAGTACCGGCCAGCTGGCGAGAGTTTTTTGAGGACAATGCAGGAGCTGTTGCGCCAGAGCCGAAGACGCCTTTTCCTCAAGAGCTGCTCGATCGCAAAGAGGACTCAGTGCTTTCTTATGAAGCTAGAGTTAGTGGGGTAGGTGAGATAAACAACTCGGAACCGCTTGACCGTCATGACAATAAAGAGTATGTAGTACGGGAAGATGTTTCTGAGATACCAGGTGACTCTGAAGCGAATGTTCCAGCATCAAGGGTTGTAATCACCGAGGCTGCAGAGGAGATTAGACAAGAGCCAAAACAGATAGAAGGCGCGGTTGCTTTGCGGGGTATGGCCGGCAAGGTAGTAGAGAACATGGTCTCCTCATTGGATGTACCTACTGCAACCTCTGTTCGTGAGGTTCCAGCCCGTTTGCTCGAAGTAAATCGAGCTATGATCAATGATCACTTAGTTCGAATAATGGCGGCGAAGGTTAGTTTTACCCACATAATTTCTTACGCTATTGTCAAAGCTGTTGAAGTGGTTCCGCAGATGAACTCGACCTTCGTTGAGGACTTCGACGGGAAGGGTACGCCTGGCGTGATACATCACGAGGTGTTGAATCTAGGAGTGGCGGTTGACGTAC
>JAJYFP010000101.1 GCA_021790855.1 Actinomycetes bacterium | reverse complement strand
TCTTAGAAGTCGTACCGGCGTCGGACAGCATGTATCGGTTAACCTCTTAGGGGCAGCGCTTGCTGCCATGGTTAATCAAAGTTCCTCCTATCTAGCAACCGGTGTTTCTCCAACTCGTATGGGAAACGCCCACCCTAGTCTGTTTCCATACGAACCTTTAAAAACGATGGACGGATACTTGGTCGTTGCCGTGGGCAACGACTCCCAATTCGGACGCCTCTGCGACGCTATCAACGCCTCCGCCTTGGCAACAGATGAACGTTTCCGCACAAATCAGCAAAGGGTATTAAATAGGGAAACTTTAAAACCTTTAATCGAGGAACGTCTCGCCTCAGACTCAGCATCGAACTGGTCTAAGATTTTGACAAACTTTAAAGTACCATGCGGTCCCATTAACTCTATAGGTGAAGGAGTTGCCTTAGCTGACGCATTTGGATTGGATCCTGTCGTACAACTGATCGACTCTAACGGTATCACTACTCCATCAATTAGCAATCCGATGTCGTTTTCAAAGACGCCACCAACTTATCGTAATGCACCTCCACAACAAGATGAACACGGAGATCAGATTCGCAGCTGGTTAGATTCATTAAATGAGGGGTGAGTAAGCGCTAGTGAGAACAACAAAGCCTCATAATTACATACTTGCAATATTGGCAAAGAGCGTATAGTTGTTTAAAAACGCCAGATACACGGTACCCGTAGGACCACTTCGATGCTTAGCAACGATTATTTCTGCGGTGCCTTTTTCAGGCGTCTCAGGTGAGTAGAGTTCATCCCGATAGATGAACATTACGACGTCTGCATCTTGCTCTAGCGAGTTATGCACGGCAAAACTATTAGCAAAGAAACTATTTGTCTCAGGAACCGAAACGTCAAACACTGGCTCAAGTCCAAAGTCGGAGATCTCTGAGATCTCATCTAAAACCATATCGCTCTCCTCGCGAATCAAAACGGGTGAGTCGCGGTAACATCCGTCAAAGGTTGAACGCATTGACTTCGGGTCGTCCCTACTTATGACATCATCAAACTTTGAAACGCCCGAGAGGATAAAAACCCGATCTCCTTGTGTAAGATCGCCAAGACTACGCCAACCCAAGTCAGTAAAGAAACGGTGGTTCTTGGTGGCTCGAATAGACTTACCCGTTCTCGTAGTTAGCGTATATGTGTGTTTTACTCCAGTCATGAAGATCGCAGAACTACTTGCGTTCTTAAATCTCCTAGAGTTCTCATCAAAACTACTGAGTCGCACATTTTGAATACCTTTTAACCAAAGAGAACCTATGGTTGCAAAAGACCCATCACCCAGTGCCAGTACAGAATCCCCTCCAAGACATCCCGACTCTCGTAAATCCGCCAACTGAGGTCTTTTATCTGATCGCGCTTCAAGGTTTCTTGAGAGCTGCGATAGTGCTACCACTGGAACGTTTAGTTCTCGAGCGAGGATCTTCAATCCCCTTGAGATCTCCGATACCTCTACCTGCCTCGACTCCACATTTCGTCTTCCCGACATTAGCTGCAAATAGTCGACGATCACCAAACCCAAACCCTCACGTGCTTTGAGACGACGAGCTCGAGCTCTTATATCCATTACGGTTAGGTTTGGGTCATCGTCTATATAAATCTTGGCTTCCGCCAATCGACTGATAGCGCCGTGGATCTTCTCCCAATCCCTATCAAGGAGACGCCCACTTCTTAGCCGAGTCGAATCGACCCGGGCCTCCGACGCAACCAGACGCTGCGTCAGCTCAAGATGGCTCATCTCAAGAGAAAACATCAGAACCGGTACATTCGCCTTTTTCGCAACGTTTACACCTAGACCAAGGGCAAAGGAGGTCTTACCCATACCTGGTCTAGCACCAACAATTAATAGGTTTGACGGATGGAGACCTGAAAGAATCTCATCCAGGTCTATAAATCCCGTAGGAACCCCCGTGACACCCTCTTCACGACCATAAAGCGCCTCAAGGTCGTCGAGAGTTTGCATTAGCACCTCTCGAATTGGCAACATCGTCTCTGCAGAGCGATGCTCCGCTATCTCAAAGATCTTGGCTTCCGCTAGATCAACGGCTGCCGCCACGTCTTCAGGTAATGAGTAGGCCAGTTCCGCTATGTCTGTTGCTGCCTTGATAAGTTTTCGCAACAGCGAATACTCTTCAACGAGCTGAGCGTAGTGTGCAGCAGATCCAATCGCAGGCGTACTAGCTTGTAGCGCCACTAGCGTCTCCATGCCACCTACCATATCTAAATGACCGTGTCGCCGGAGCTCCTCTGACACCGTCACCACGTCGTTTGGACCACCGTCTGCGTGCAGAGTGGCCAAAGCTCTAAATACGTGACCATGCGAAGGTTTAAAAAAGTCACCCTCACGCACTAATTCGACGGCTTCTGCCACAGCCTCTCGAGACAGCATCATCGCCCCTAAAAGAGACTCTTCAGCCTCTATCGAATGAGGCGCTACTCTTCCAAGTATTCCTTCGAGGCGACTAGGGTCAACATCTCTACCACTGAGATCCTTCGCCAAAGGACTTTCTCCCTCTGCATACTCACTACGTGCCTAGATCGAAAAGAACTACTCTGGTAAAACCTCTACGCTAAGGTGAATCTCAACCTCGGAGTGCAGCTTCAAAGGAATCTGATACAATCCAACTAACTTTATCGGCTCATCTAAGTGAACCGCCTTTCGGTCCAGCTCGATTTCATACTGATCCTTTAGAGTTTGAAGTATCTCATTTACTCCGACCGAACCGAACAGCTTGTCTTCTTTGGAGGTCTTTGCGTTAATTTTCATCGAGATACCGACCAGACGAGCTGCCAGTTCCTCAGCTGAAGTCTTGGCCTTATGATCTTTTATATCGCGAGAGTTACGCATAGCATTAGCTTGGTTGACGATACCTTTGGATGCGACAATAGCTCGACCCTTGGGAACTAAGTAGTTACGAGCATATCCATCTGCTACAGTTACAATGTCACCGCGCTTCCCAAGGCCGATGATATCACTTCTAAGTACTACTTTCACTCGCCCTCCGTATCCTCATCTTCGTCGTCGCTCGCCACAAAGACATCCTCATAGCTGGGTTCCTCGAATGGAGTCTCTTCAACATCAACCTTTGCTACCGATCTAGACCGACTGCGTTCAGCCGGCGTTCGTTCTGTATATGGAAGAAGCGCAAGTTCTCTGGCCGTCTTGATAGCAATAGCAATATCACTTTGATGTTGTACACAGTTACCCGTAACACGACGAGCTCGAATTTTTCCACGATCACTCATGTAGCGCTTCAAGGTGTCAGTATCTTTGTAATCGATCCAAACTTCATGGCGCGCACAAAATGTACATACCTTTTTCCGAATCTTTTTAGTTTGCTCTTTTACAGCAGTCCGTCGAGCATTTTTGTCTGTATTCTTACCCATCTTTAAAAAGGATCCTCTTCATAGTTGTAACCCACTGAGGCTGTGTCCTTGCTCCCTTGAACAGCTTCACGACCTCCTGACTTTCGTTCGTTCTTTACCACTGATCCAGTAGCCCACCTCAAAGATAAGCCAACCTCATCCGCAACAACACTGATCCGAGAGCGCTTTTCGCCCTCAGGCGTCTCCCATGTTCTTTGCTCTAAACGCCCCGTGACTAACACCCGTGAACCTCGTTCTAGTGACTCGCTAACGTTCTCCGCTAACTCACGCCAACAGGTGACATCAAAAAATGATGTTGCCTCCTCCCATTCTTGAGATTGAGGGGCCTGCCATCGACGATTCACCGCAACAGAGAACGACGCAGAGGCGATACCTTGATTAGTAAAGCGAAGTTCTGGTTCTCGAACCACATTACCTACAATGGTAACTGTATTTCCGTTAGACATCTCTCAACTCTCTCCCCACTATGCGTGGTATTTCAAAGCTCCTAGGCCGAAGTTTGCGAACCTGCTAGAAACTTGGCTGCGAATTTTTCAGGCAGCCGAACTATCTTGTGACGAATAATTTCATCAGATATGGAAAGAGTCCTATCAAGTT
>JAJYFP010000008.1 GCA_021790855.1 Actinomycetes bacterium | reverse complement strand
CACAGTCGACGCGACTCTCTCATCACTACGTTATTCCTCATATCTCTACAGGAGATATGTTGCGCTCAGCTGCACGAGGAACCTCTGAATTTGGTCAGTTGGCAAGGGCCTACATGGAAAAGGGAGAGCTGGTTCCCGATGATGTGATTACGGGTGTGGTAAAAGAGAGGCTTGGGGAGGCAGATGCTCGTCTTCGTGGATTCTTATTGGACGGCTACCCACGTACGCTTGGCCAGGCGCAAGATCTTGAAAAGATCCTGTACCCTTCAGACCTGGATATCGTAGTTGACCTGGACGTCCCGACGGAACTAGTTCTAAGGAGGCTAGCGTCACGTAGGGTCTGTTCGGTATGTGGAGCTAACTACTCACTTACAGATAGGCCAAAGCATGACTGGACCTGTGATAGCTGTGGAGGTGAGGTTGTCCAACGTGAGGACGACACCGAGACAGCCATTCAAAGGCGGTTAGACCTCTATGAGACACAGACCGCGCCGCTTGTCCACTACTATCAAGATAGAGATAAGCTGGTGGTGGTTAATGGCGTTGGTGATCCCGACGAGGTTATGGCACGACTTATCTCAGTTATCAACAGAATGAGAGGCAATCCTATTGACCTCTAGATTCGCGGTAATTGGGGTTCATGTATGATTCGTACAAAAGATGAGATCAAAAAGATGCGTAGAGCCGGCCGGGTCGTCGCGGAAATTCACGAAGCAACTCGAAAGGCTATTCGCCCCGGAGTTACAACGCTTGAGATAGATAAAGTGGCACGGGAGGTGCTTGAAAAGCGTGGCGCTCGCTCGAATTTTTTGAACTATCACGGTTTCCCGGCGGTAATATGCTCCTCGCCAAACTCCATGATCGTTCATGGAATCCCCGGCGAGTATCGCCTTGAAGAAGGCGATATCATTTCCATTGACGCAGGTGCAATAGTGGAGGGGTATCACGGAGATGCGGCTTATACAGCTGCAGTCGGCAAGGTATCAAAGTTGGCTCAGCGTCTAATGGAGGTTACGGAACGTTCACTGTATGCAGGAATCGACGAGATGTGGCCAGGAAAGCATCTTCATGAGATTGGGCGAGCCGTACAGGAGGTATGCGAGAAGGCTGGGTTTTCTGTGGTCAGAGAGTATGTAGGCCATGGAATTGGGACTGCTATGCACGAACCTCCTAATGTCCCCAACTACTGGCCAGGATCAGCTGGACCAAAGATGCGTGCGGGAAACGTATTTGCCATTGAGCCAATGGTTAATGTTGGTGGACCTGAAACGCTTCAGCTCTCGGACGGCTGGAGTGTCGTGACGAAAGACGGATCGCTGTCCGCTCATTTCGAGCATACAGTTGCAGTAACTGATGAAGGCCCGGAAATTTTAACTGTTCCTTAGGGAATTGTGATAGAGCTTGGTCTACTGGACCTAAATAGCAACTATAATGACCGTTCGGGTGATTTTTGCCTGGATACTGAAGGTACCTTGTCTAGATCATCACTTTAGCTAGGAGGAGTAAACTGTCGCAACCAAAAGAAGACGTGATCGTGGTCGAGGGAAAGGTTATTGAACCGCTCCCGAACGCAATGTTTCGTGTAGAACTAGAGAATGGGCATAAGGTATTGGCCCATAGTTCGGGTAAGATGCGCATGCATCGAATTCGAATACTTCCAGGAGATCGCGTCCAGGTTGAGTTCACTCCATACGATCTCACTAGGGGACGTATTACCTATAGGTATAAGTAACCGAGAAGGTTTTTTAAAATTTGTTTTTATTAATAATTATTAACAGACTAGGTGGCATCGCGAGATGAAGGTAAGACCAAGTGTTAAGACTATTTGCGAAAAGTGCAAGGTCATAAAAAGAGAGAGAACGGTTCTCGTTATTTGCGAGAACCCAAGACATAAGCAGCGGCAAGGATAAGTTTAGATGGCTCGTATAGCAGGCGTAGATATTCCCAGAGATAAGAGACTTGAGATCTCACTTACTTACATCTACGGTATAGGTCTTACAACTTCGCAAAAGATCTGCAAAGAGACGCAAGTGGATCTAGATACTCGAGTAAAAGATCTGACCGACGACGAGATAAGCCGCCTTAGGAACTACATCGATCAAAATCTCCGTGTCGAAGGCGATCTACGACGTGAAGTAGACCAGGATATAAAACGTAAGATTCAGATCGGATGTTACCAAGGACTTCGACATCGTAGGGGACTGCCTGTGCACGGGCAACGTACTCACACTAATGCAAGGACTCGAAAAGGTCCGAAAAAAACGGTTGCCGGAAAGAAAAAGGCAGCTCGTAAGTAGCCGTAATGGTTGATGATATGATTGGAGGGTTTTAGCTAATGGCTAAGCCAAGGGCCGGTGGACGTCGTCCTCGTAGGCGTGAAAGAAAAAATGTAGCTTATGGAGTGGCCCACATTCACTCCTCGTTTAACAATACGATTGTGACGATAACTGATCAACAAGGGAACGTCTTGGCGTGGGCTTCCGCAGGAAACGTAGGGTTTAAAGGCTCGAGAAAATCGACACCTTTTGCCGCACAAGTGGCAGCGGAGACTTGTGCCAAGAGAGCGCAAGAACACGGTGTAAGACAGGTTGAAGTTTTGGTTAAGGGTCCAGGATCTGGAAGAGAGACCGCACATAGAGCAATAGCCAACGCTGGTATCGAGATAGTTTCCGTTAGAGACGTGACGCCTATTCCTCATAACGGTTGCAGGCCAAAGAAGCGAAGAAGGGTATAAAGTAAAAAGTGGCACGTTATACAGGTCCAGTATGCAGATTATGCAGACGAGAGCGCATGAAGCTTTATCTGAAGGGTCCCAAATGTGACTCTTCACGTTGTCCAATGGAGTCCAGACCATTTCCTCCAGGGGAGCACGGTAGAGATAGGACGCGTCAAGGTTCGGAGTACTCAACGCAGCTTCGAGAGAAGCAAAAGGCCAGAAGAATCTATGGTGTGCTTGAGAAGCAGTTTCGAAATACCTATGAAGAGGCCAACCGACAGAGCGGTATCACCGGAGAAAACCTGCTCCGCATGTTAGAACTGCGTCTTGATAACATCGTCTTTAGAGCAGGATGGGCGTCATCGAGATCACAGGCCAGACAGTTCGTACGGCATCGTCACGTTCTGGTCAACGGAAAACGTGTGGACATTCCTTCAATGCGAGTTAAAAAAGGTGATCTGGTTGCCCTGGTCGACGGATTTGAACAGCAAATTGTCGTCCAGCATAACCGCGATACGCTTGATCGTCAACTACCTGCGTGGCTCGAAAGAGAAGGCACTGGAGTGCGAGTACTAAACCCTCCATTGCGAGAACAGATCGACGTTCCAGTACGTGAACAGTTGATCGTGGAACTTTACTCGAAGTAAAATCTAAGGAGAGAGAGAGTGTTATTTATTCAGCGTCCCTCCATTGAGGCCATAGGCGAAGAGATCGGGAATCGGCAGAGATTTTCCTTTGGTCCGTTGGAGCCAGGATTTGGTTACACGATCGGAGGTATGTTGCGTAGAGTGCTCATATCTTCCATCCCAGGTGCCGCGATTACCCAGGTGCGTTTTGATGATGCACTGCATGAGTTTACCACGCTTCCAGGGGTTAAAGAGGATGTGACCGATCTTGTCCTTAATCTCAAGGACATTGTATTTCGAAGTTTTTCAGACGAACCTGTAACGATTCGACTTGATGTACGGGGGCCAAGGGTCGTCAGAGCAGAGGACTTCGTGCTCTCTTCGGATGTCGAGATTGTAAATCCGGATCTGCACATTGCGACGCTTTCGCAAAGAGGACGATTGGCACTTGACGCAGTGGTGGAAAGAGGAAGAGCATACTCTTCTGCGGAGAGAAATAAGAAGACTTCTTCGATCGGAATTATTCCGATCGACTCGATCTTTGCTCCGGTCCGCCGTGTCGCAGTGGACGTGGAGGCAACTAGAGTCGGGCAGTCAACAGATTACGATCAACTAGTTTTGGATATTGAGACTGATGGCTCAATATCGCCTCGTGAGGCTCTGGCGTCTGCTGGAGAGACTCTTAGAAATCTAGTTACATTGGTTGCGGAGATTTCAGAGGATCCACAGGGACTCGAGTTGTCTGAAGCAGAGATAATTGAAGAACGTTCTCCTGATCTAGATCTTCCAATTGAAGATCTAGAGTTAACGGAAAGACCTCGCAACTGCTTAAAGCGTGCTCAAATTA
This sequence comes from Actinomycetes bacterium, assembly GCA_021790855.1. The sequence goes on along the minus strand of JAJYFP010000008.1, from coordinate 10,620 downwards.
ATTCAATTGGCGAGCTGATCAACCGCACTCCAGAGGATCTTTTGTCCATTACTAACTTTGGTCAGAAGTCTTTGGATGAAGTAGTTGACAAACTGGAGCGCCGCAGTTTATCACTAAGGAGTAAGGACTAATGGTTCCTGGAAGACCTAAACACGGACAGAGGCTTGGAGGAAGTGCGGCCCATCAACGGGCGCTTTTAGCGAACCTTGCAGCATCGTTGATTGCCGCAGAGGCTATCCTTACGACAGAAGCCAAGGCGAAGCGGCTACGACCTATCATTGAAAGATTGATTACCAAGGCTAAGAAAGGCGATCTGCATAATCAACGCCAAGTGGTGGCATTTTTGCGAGACAAGGATATGGCTCATAAGCTTTTTAGTGATATTGCTCCTAGATACGAAGAACGTCACGGTGGCTATACAAGGATCCTGAAGCGTGGCCCCAGGCAGGGTGATAATGCTCCCATGGTCGTTATTGAACTGGTGTGATAAAGTCGTTAGGTCTGAATAGGGGCTAAGGCTCCTGTTCGTTTCATGCTATGCGTTGGGCGGCTCTAGTTTCGTACGACGGTTCGCAGTTTCATGGTTTTAGCGTTCAACCAAAAGGCATTGAAACTGTTGGTGAAGCTCTGACTTGTGCCTTGAATATCGTGTTTCAAAGTTCAATAGAGCTAGTCGTCGCTGGCCGAACAGACAAAGGTGTTCATGCCGTAGGACAAGTTATATCATTTGATGCTGGAAAGCCACGAACAGAACGTCCTTTAAGATCTTTAAATCGACTTCTACCGAGTTCTATTCGTGTTCATCACCTTGAAGAGACCGAAGAGTGGTTTTCCGCGCGCTACTCTGCAAAGTACCGATGTTATGTCTTCCGAATCAATAAAATTGGAGCTGACTCACCTTTCTTGACGGAAAGATCCTGGTACGTTGGCGAAACTCTAGATGTAAAACGTATGCAAACTGCGGCAATGGCGTTAGTCGGGAGGCATGACTTTAAGGCGTTTTGTAAGTCTGGGGGTCGAGATGGTCGTCCAACAAAGAGGGTGTTATATGGCGTGGAGGTTTTAGAGTCAAAGAACTTTGTCGATATAGTTCTTTGGTCGAACTCGTTTTGTCATCAGATGGTGCGCTCTATCGTTTCGTTGTTGGTAGAGGTGGGTTGTGGCCGTCGTCGTGGAGTTGTGTTGCGCGAAGCAATCATAAGCGGAGAAAGATCTATAATACATTCCGTTGCGCCCCCTGGGGGACTCTATCTCTTTGGAGTGGGATATAGCAGTTTTAATCAAGAGTCGCGAAGATTATGGCTCGATAGAGTTAAGTCTTGGGAATTTACTGGTCCGAATTGGCGTGTCGAGCGTGTATGATTTTGACTTGTGTCTCGTGCGCAAAGCGCGCCGTTAAAGACAAATATTCGGTGAGGATTATGAAGACCGTAGCTACTAAGCAGTCAGATATAACGAGGCAGTGGTTTGTCGTGGACGCCTCTGATATGGTTTTAGGTCGCTTGGCAACCGAGGTTGCAAGGATACTCAAAGGGAAACACAAGACATCTTACGTCCCTTACCTGGACTGTGGTGATCACGTAATCGTTGTGAATGCTTCGAAGGTGGTCTTGACATCCAATAAGGCAGAGCGAAAGTATGCATATAGACACTCCGGCTACCCTGGATCGCTTAGAGCTACGCTATATAAAGATCTGCTTGAAACTAAGCCGGAGTTCGTAGTTGAAAAAGCCATTAAAGGAATGCTTCCCAAAGGTCCACTTGGTCGAAAGATGGCGAAGAAGCTCAAAGTTTATGAAGGTGGAAAGCATCCTCATGAGGCACAAGGTGCAGTGCCGATAGACTTTGCGGGAGCTCGTAAAGTCCAAGAAATCTCTGGAGTTTAGGTAGGGTAGGGCATGGCAACAAAACCGTTAACACAAAGTACGGGCCGTCGCAAAGAGGCGGTCGCTCGAGTTAGATTGAGAGAGGGCGAAGGCAAGGTCGTTGTCAATGGACGTCCAGTTGAAGAGTACATTCCCTCTTTGACCAGTCGAAACTATGCCTTGGAGCCTGTAGCGTCGCAAAACTTGTCTACTACTTACGATATCGATGTAACTGTTGATGGAGGAGGTATATCAGGACAGGCTGGTGCTATTAGGCTGGGCCTTGCTCGTGCACTTGTTGAAGTGGATCCTGAGCTGCGTCCTGTTATGAAGAAGGCAGGTTTCTTGACAAGAGATGCCCGAGAGAAAGAGTCGAAGAAGTACGGACTCAAGAAGGCCAGGAAAGCTCCACAGTATTCAAAGCGATAACTTGTGATTTCGTTTGGTACCGACGGTATTAGAGGAGTTGCAAACGCGGAGTTAACTCCGGAGCTTGCTTTGGCTCTTGGCGTTGCGTACATGAGTATCGTCGGATCAAAGTCCGATGTTTTGATCGCCAGGGATACCAGGATATCTGGAACCATGTTGTCTGCGGCGCTGGGAGCGGGCCTGGCTTCTGGAGGTGGGAACGTTATCGACGTCGGTGTTATGCCGACAGGTTCTTTGGCGTTTCTTTGCTCAAGTCTTGGAGTTCCCGGAGCTGTGATCTCTGCCTCTCATAATCCATTTTTTGATAATGGAATCAAGATCTTCGGTGCTGGTGGAAGAAAGCTGTCTGACCAAGAGGAACGTGACTTAGAGAGACTCTTGATCGAAGTTGGGTCATCGGGGGTGCGAGAACGATCCTCTGATGTTGGGGCGATTGTCTCTCAAGACCTTTCCAGGGCTTATATAGATCACGTTATCGAAGTAGTGCAGGGGGCCTTTACAAAAGATATCAAAGTGGCCGTAGACTTTGCTAACGGCGCCTCGTATCCAATAGCTCAGCATTTACTAGAAGCACTAGGTTGCAAGGTCGTGGGGTCTTTAGGAAACGACCCCGATGGCTATAACATAAATCTAGACGTTGGTTCTACGGCTCCTCAGCGTTTGGCTCACCTTGTGCAAGAGAGCGGTGCGGACATCGGTCTGGCTTTTGACGGCGATGCTGACCGTTTGATCGCGGTATCGAATATGGGTGAGGTAGTCGACGGTGACAATCTTCTTGCTCTTTTTGCGCTGGACATGGCAGAACGTGGGGTTTTAGCCAAAGATGCACTGGCGATCACAGTCATGAGCAATATGGGACTGGAACTCTACTTACAAGAAAAGGGTATTCGCTGTTTCAGGACAAATGTTGGTGACAGATATGTTCTTGAAGCAATGGAAGAGCATGCCTTGACTCTAGGTGGAGAGCAGTCAGGCCATATCATATTTTCTCAGTATGCTACCACAGGGGATGGTCTGCTTAGCGCTGCGTTGCTACTGGAACTAATTGGAAGAAAACAAGCGAGTTTCTCCGATCTCCTTGAGGGGTCATTCAAAAGATACCCCCAGGTGCTGAAGAACCTTCCAGTAAAAGGAGGTAAGGAGATTCTTGGCCTGCCAGAAGTGGCAGATGCAATATCTAACCTCTCTGGTGCCTTGGGTGATCGAGGTAGAGTATTAGTTAGACCTTCGGGCACCGAACCAGTGGTTCGTGTAATGGTCGAGGCTTTAACTCAGGAACTAGCAGACGAGCTGGCTCTTCAGATTGAGGAGATCATTAGTTCCGTAACGAAAGAATGAGGCGGTCAAAGTGTGCGGAATCGTTGGAATCGTTGGAGACAAAGCGACCGCGCGAGCGGTCGTAGATGGTTTGAAGCGGCTTGAATACCGAGGGTACGACTCTGCTGGCATGGTTTTGGCATCCAATGTTGGGTTCGAGGTAAAGCGAATCTCTCAAGATACCTCTTCAGTAGCGCTCTTGGATGACTGGGTGAATGCCAAAGAGGTCGAAAAGGTCTCTGCAGCTATGGGACACACGAGATGGGCTACCCATGGACGACCATCTGAGATCAATGCTCACCCTCATCTTGACTGCTCGAATCAGTTCGCAGTAGTTCACAACGGTATAGTCGAGAACTATAAAGAGATTCGGGAACGACTTTTGAAATTAGGTCATGAGTTCGCATCCGACACCGATACTGAGGTGATAGTTCATCTAGTCGAAGAACGTTTTCGTCTAAATAACGATGTCCACCAGGCCGTCTCGGAGGCTTTCGAAGAACTAGAAGGTTCCATGGCGGTGGTTGTCTTGAATCTGAAAGAACCGGACTCGCTGTATATGATGAGACGTATGGCACCTTTGGTGATTGGAACAGATCTCGACAATCTTTTCGTAGCTTCAGATGTTCCAGCCTTGTTGGACAGTGTGACCACATACTTCTCGGTGCCTGAGGATACCTTGATTACCGGGAGCGTAAGACGTGGAAAGGTAGTCTTAGAGCCAGTTCCGGAGGTTCTTGAGGTCGACTGGGATATTTCTAAGGTTGATGTGGGTGGATACTCGGACTTCATGTCAAAAGAGATAGATGAGCAGCCGCGAGCCTTGAGAGACACCCTTGCTGGTCGAGTGGATAAAGTTGGAGTAATCTCCTTAGATGAGCTCAAGATATCGCCAGAAGAGTTAAAGACTGTTCAAAAGATTGTGATTGTGGGTTGTGGCACTTCGTTGCACGCCGGCATGGTCGCCAGATATGCCCTTGAACACTTTGTACGTGTGCCCGTTGAGATTGAGGTGTCTTCGGAGTTTCGTTATCGAGATCCTGTTCTAAGTCCGACTACTTTGGTTGTGGGCGTGTCGCAATCTGGCGAAACTTTGGATACAATGATGGCGTTGTCCGAAGCTAGAGCCTCTGGAGCTCGAACCTTGGTCATCTCCAACGTCGTAGGATCATCCATGGCGAGGATGGCTGACGCTGTGTTGTATACTCGAGCCGGCCCAGAGATATCTGTGGCGTCCACCAAGACGTTTGTTGCTCAAATCGGCGCGCTTGAGATCTTGGCGCTGTATCTTGCCGACCTAAAACGCACGCTGTTCCCTTCAGAGGTGCAGGAACTGATCGCCAAGCTAAATGATGTGCCTAATGCACTCAGTGAGGCCATCTCGTCCATATCGGACTATGAGAAGACGACACAAACGCTCCTGGGTTATGAAAGATTTTACTTCATCGGCAGGAATGTTGGATATCCGGTAGCGCTAGAAGGTGCGCTCAAGTTAAAGGAGATTACCTATACTCCCTCCGAAGGGTACCCAGCAGGAGAGCTAAAACACGGTCCGATAGCAATGATCGATGATAAAGCAGTTGTCGTGGCGATCGCGTCCAAGAGTGCTCTTTATGAGAAACTACTGGCCAATGTGGAAGAAGTTAGAGCTCGGGGAGCGAAGGTAGTAATCGTTGCCAACGAGGCTCCGGTAGATTCCAAGCTGCGAGGGGATGAGGTATTTTTAGTTCCTCGAGTGCATCAGTTGTTCTCTCCTATGGTTGATGTGGTACCGCTTCAAGTCATGGCTCACTACATCTCTGTGTCGAGGGGATTAGATCCCGACCGACCACGGAATCTGGCGAAGACAGTTACTGTTGAGTGATGCTATAGCAATAGTTCCAGCAGAGCTTTGGCAGACCGCTTGACATTGAAGGTATTTACTATGAAGTCCGAATTGATGTCGGTGGGCAGACTGCCCAGTTCGAGAAGGTTCCGAGCAAAACTCGGTGTGTGCAGAGGGTCGACTGACGTTGCTCCAAGCTCTACCGCTTGAGAGAGACCGCCAAGACCGGAGGTGATCACAGGTATACCTAAGGCTAAAGCTTCAAAGGCGACTAATCCGAAGCCTTCTGGTTCTACCGATGGCATCAAGACTCCGTCGTACAGGCTCATGGTGTGAGAAACCTCCTCTGGAGTTGTCAAAGGCGCTATCACTCTTGCATTTACTGATTTGTTGACTCGAGCGAGTACTTTTTGGGCAAAGTCTCGATCTTTAATGTGTGCTGAAGGACTGAAGGTTATATCGACATGAATCTCTGCTTCGGGTATTAGGTCGAGCGCATCGAGTAAAGCCCACACTCCTTTTTTATACATGAGTCGGTTGGGAAAGAGATAGCGAGTTTTGTTTGTGCTTTGGGTGCGACGAAAAGTGGTGGTCTTCAAGAAAGCGGGGGCCAGATAGGGGTAGACGTGGCTAATCTGCTCATCTCTTAGGGCCAGAGTTTTTTTGGCTTGTGCACAGAGCGAGTGCGAGAGTGCGACGAACCTCGAATTTGGTGAGATACTCTCAACTGGAAACTGATCTGTCTCCCACGCGCTTGGAAAGTTATGGAGGATAACAGCGCCTTTGACGTCTATCGCACCGAGCCAGCCAGGGCGATTGTTCAAGACGCAAAGTTCAATGTGGTGCTCTTTGCAGAGTTTAGACAGTGCCTTATAGCTCGTCGCGAAAAGATGCGGAACTCTGCCTATATGTGTTATCTCTTCTTTGATCGTCGGAGACACCGACACCAGAACGACGTCGTGTTTTTCACTAATTGTCTGTGCCCAGCCAACTACAAGTCGCTCAAGGGCTCCCTGGGCATAGATTGGTAGAAGTTCAGTGGATACAAAGGCGATGCGCACGGATGAAACTCTAACGGCAAGGGTGGTATTTTGTGCCCTTGAATCCTTCCAACGTATAGATGAGACGATTTTCACCCCACACGGTATCCACGCGAGCGCTTCACCAAGATATCGGATCGCGATGAAATTGATGTTAGATTCGTAGTCTCACGCTTTTGCTATGGCGAGGTCTCTGTGAGAAGGCCTGGATGCTGAGTAAATTTTCGTCACTACGAAAAGATATTAAAGTATATGGAAGTTGCTGAAAGTTACTCAAACGATGCCATAAATTTGACACTGACGAAGAAATTATTTTATTATTGTCCATCAACCCAAGTTTTTTTATAGTAGATAGTAGTTGTGGTGAATTTAGCACAATCAGTAAAGGGTCAGCGGCCCATGACGTTACATAGGCTCCAGAGAGTGAGTTCTGACTATCTCGTTACCTTGGTCGTAGTTGCTGAGACCGAGAACCTGTCAGAGGCGGCGTCCCTACTTGGTATATCGCAACCAGCCGTGTCTCAGCAGCTGAAGGCCCTTTCTCAGGCGGTTGGCGAGCGCCTTCATGAAAGATCAGGACATGGCGTGACACTGACGAGCGCCGGTCGTGAACTCGCACGAGAATCGGCGCCTTTGCTCCGTGGTTACAGAGGAGTAATGGAATACCTGAGTTCACTGGAAAAAGGTGAGGCAGGCGTGTTGTCGGTAGCGGCTTCAAACACAGTGGCAGCACATGTGCTCCCCAGTTGGTTGATCAAGTTTCGTAGAGCCTATCCTGGCGTGCGCGTGTCCGCTCGATCTACAAACTCTGAACTTGTCGTGTCTTCTTTGGACAACGGCGAGATGGAGGTTGGTCTGATCGAATCTCCAGAGTACTCTCACTCCAAGGAGTTGGTAGAGCGGGTCGTGGGTGGAGATGAGCTTGTTTTGGCGAGTTCGCCAACTCTTTGGGATTTCAGCTCCACGGAGATCTCTTACGCCGAGATAGAACACCTTCCCATGGTGTGGAGGGAAAATGGCTCAGGGGTTCGTTCGACGGTAGAGGCGGCGATGATAAAAGCTGGAATCTTCCCTCGGACCGTGTTCGAACTCGCCGGAGGCGAGGCCGTGAAGGAAGCTCTGGTCGCCGGGCTTGGTGTCGGTTTCGTTTCCTCCTTGGCTGTTGGACGTGAAGTTCAAGATGGTCTGCTCAAAGTGGCTACGATCAAAGAACTGGGCAGAATAACGCGGGATTTTCGCATAATTTCAAGACCCTTTGACGAGCTTTCCATTCCTGCGCGTTCTTTTTACCAGCTTGTGGTTACCAAAGCGTAAGGATTATAGATACTTTCTGAATGAAGGGCGATTTGAACTGGCAGTGAGAGTTCTTTGTGGCACAGATATTATTGAACTTTCTCGCATGGGCGCGGTGTTGGAGAGAAGACCGCGCCTCTTGGAACGTCTCTTCGATCCAACGGAGACCAGGTATGCCCGCGCACATGCAGATCCCACTCCTTATCTTGCTGCGCGATTCTGTGCCAAAGAGGCGGTGATGAAGTTGTTAGGTAGAGGTATTGGATCAATAAACTTTCGTGACATCGTCGTCGTGCGTGAACCGATGCAGCGTCCAAAGATTGAACTTACAGGGAGCGCTGCTAGGTTGGCGGTAGAGTTAGGCCTGAAAGATCTTGATGTTTCGCTGTCACACTCTGAAACCATGGCCATGGCCATGGTTGTCGGTATCATTGAAGACTAGCCTAACTAGTTAAAGGGATCTATAGCTTTGGGGGCAACCTTTGAAAAAGATAGCTTACTCGGCGGATGTACGCGTCTTGGACGACAAGATCGCCGAGCGCGGTGAGCTGAACTCGACCATCGAAAATGTTGGCTTTGCGATCTCCAGGGTTGCACTAAAGATGCTTGGAGGCAGCTATGGTAAGCGAGTTTTAATCGATGCTGGTCCGGGCAACAACGGAGCAGATGCCAAGGCTGCAGCCTTTCAACTTGAAAAACGAGGAGTAAAGGTAGTTGTAAAAGGACTGACGGACAGGTCTATGTCAGATGTAGAAGGAGTCGATCTTTATATCGATGGAGTCTTTGGAGTGGGAATTGGGCGAGACTATACGCCGCGTACAGTTCCAGATAGTATTCCCGTTTTAGCGATTGACGTTCCATCAGGCCTTAACCCGGATTTAGGAACTATTCATGGTGGGTGCCAACGTGCCGATGTTACTGTTACGGTAGGGGCGCTCAAGCCTGGACTACTTCAAAATCAAGGACCGCAGTTCGCTGGAAAGGTTGAACTTGTTCTTTCCGATCTCTATCAAGATGAGCTTCCGCTTGCCTTGATTGAAGATAGTGACGTTATAGATTTACTCCCGGCGTCGAACCCCCAAGATCATAAATGGAGCCACTCCGTGTTCGCCTTGGCAGGGTCTGAGTCGATGATGGGTGCTGCAGAACTGGCAGCACTGGCAAGCTATCGGATTGCATCGGGAATTGTTCATCTTTACTATCCAATCTTCTCTTCTGGTGTGCCAAGTGTGACGCTTTCACCCGAGATAGTGCGCGTGGGCCTTGAGAGTCTCTGGGCTGAGCCAGTTATAGAGTCCGCCAAACGGTTTAAGGCCATTGTCATTGGACCCGGACTAGGTCGCAGCCTGCAGCTGTCGAATTTGATCAGAAGACTGCTTAGCCATAGCGAGATACCGGCCGTTCTTGATGCCGATGGCCTCTTTGCCATGGGTGAACCTGCCCGTTTAGAACGGGTGACTCAGGGGCGTCGTGCTCCAATAGTCATCACTCCTCACGAAGGGGAGTTTAACGCTTTCTTTGAGTCGACAGGGCTGGTCGTGAAAAGTGGTGCCGATCGTGTTGCCCTGACGAGACAGGCTGCACTGATCACTGGTTCCATTGTGTTATTAAAAGGTGCTCCGACGATCGTAGCTACGCCACAAGGTGTAACTTATGTTGTCTCTTCAGGTTCGTCGCGTCTTGCGGTTGCGGGAACGGGCGACGTATTGTCGGGGATAATTGGAGGACTTTTAGCACGGGGAGTTGAACCTGCTTACGCGGCGGCTTTGGGAGCCCATATTCATGGTCGTGCTTCTTGTCATCTAGGTGGATACTCGATAAGGGCCTCTGACCTCATAGATGCGTGTTCGAAGTGGTTATCGAGTTTGAACAAGAGATGGCACGTTGATTCAGAAAGTATTTAGGCTGGAAGGAATGCTGGCGGTATCTTGCGATATTGGGATTGATTAGGAGCGAAGGTGGCTTTTCACTCAAGGGCACTGTGGGCCGAGATTGACCTCGTGGCATTGAAACATAATATCTCCTTGTTGAAAAGAACTTTCTATCCAGCTGAGCTCGCTGCCGTGGTGAAGGCGAATGGATACGGCCACGGTGCTGCTGAGGTGGCAAAGACGGCTCGTCGGGCCGGTATACAAACTTTCTGTGTTGCTACGGTTGAAGAGGGAGTGGAACTTAGAGATGCCGGAATAGATGGACAAGTGTTGGTCTTTATGGAACCAGAACGTGAGTTCATTGAAGAGGCATTGCTCAATGACCTGACCCTTAGCGTTTACAATGTTAGAGCCTTGGTTGAGGTGGTGGCGGCTTGGGAGCGTCTGAGTAACGGAGGAAGGATCTTTCCAAGACCGCGCATACATATAAAGGTCGACACAGGAATGCACCGACTAGGTGTGACAGAAGACGAAGCGCTGGAGCTGGCCAAGTTGGCTAAAGACAGCGGCGTCCTCTTTGAGGGACTGAGTTCTCATTTTGCCATGGCGGATCAAGGTGAGATCGGAAGAGCTCCGACGTTGGACCAACTGGCAAAGTTCGAACGGGTTGTTACCATGTTGGCCACCCTCAACATAAGACCTCAACTTCTGCACATAGCCAATACTGCAGGAGGAATCAACTACCCTAACGCACGATACGATCTAGTACGTTCTGGAATAGGGCTCTATGGATACTTGCCAAGCTCGCATGTTAACTTGCCTGGATTGAAACCCGTTCTTTCTTTGAAGGCTCGAGTATCTGCGGTGCGCCGGCTAGATGCAGGGGAGGCCGTTTCGTATGGCTTGAAGCGTCCTCTTGGACGTTCCTCTTATGTAGCCACCGTGCCAATCGGGTACGCAGATGGCGTGCGGAGACTTCT
>JAJYFP010000100.1 GCA_021790855.1 Actinomycetes bacterium | reverse complement strand
CAATGATCTTCGTACATCTTCAAGGTGTTTGGCTAACGTGTTATGACTTACTTTGACGGTCTTTATGGAAGAACTTCGATCTCTAGGTTGTGGACTGTTGCGATATGTACAAGGTGAGCTTCGAGATAGGAACCTCTTGATCTTCTCAGTTGTTTAGTTCAATTCGCCGTGATGCTACCAAAGAACTTAGAACTTGAGGTTGGTATAGGTGCGCCTGGCCAATAGGTTGGAGGTGTGAGATTCAACGGTGCTACTTCGAGCTGGCAAGTGTCTGGTAAAGCGCTTGCTTATAGAGCTTTGGTGGTGGTATTGGTAGTGTTCTGCATCGCCGCTGTTCTTACCTTAAACAACCTGACTCTAGAGGTCGCATCTCTCGCATTGCTAGCGGTAGTACTCTACATGAAGCGAAGCTGTCTATTTGGTTCATCGCGAAGTTGCGATGTCTAGAGCGTGTCATGAGTTTTAGAGTATTGCTTTAGTTCATAGTCCCCACTATTATCGACTCTATGGACGCTAACGTGCGAGAACTACGTGGATTCTCGGAGACCGATAAAGTGGTTATCTTATGTAGCGACGCTTTAGGTTTCTCTCACGCGAATAATCTAGGTGTCTACCAAGCCCTTCGAGAAGGCGCTTTGAACTCGGCTCGTGTCGTAACACCTGGCCCTTGGGTAAGGCATGCCGCACGTTTACATCGAGGTGAGGATGTAGGTATCTCCCTCACTCTTACTTGTGACAACGAGATTTTCCATCTCTCGCCGTTGACAGCGGCGCCATCACTCGTGGACGGAGGCGGAGGATTCCCTGCAACATCCGATGATCTGTGGAGTCATGCTGACCTTGACGAACTACGTCGAGAGGTCAGAGGACAGCTGGAACGAGCTATCTACTGGGGGTTCGATATTTCACATATCGCTAGCTTCGCAGACTCTTTGGTATGTTGGCCTGAGTTCTTCGATGTGGTGTTGGATCTCGCTATTGAGTACCAACTTCCTATCCGGCTGTCACCAGACTCCAGCGAGGAAAAGCTAGGGTATCCCGCACGATCTCTTGCAAGCCAGGAAGGGTTGGTAGCTGTCGATCAAGTCATCGACACATCCAAAGTTGATCTGGATCAGTATCCCTCCGTCAATGACGCGTTTGACCATATAATTAGCCAAGTGAAACCAGGAGTTTCTGAGATCTCCTTCAAGCTAACCGTCGATACACCGGAGATAAGAGAGCTATCTTATGGTTGGCAAGATGAGGTTAGTTGGACACAGCTCGTCATGGATCGATCGGCTGTTGCTATAGCGCTAGCTCGACACGGAGCGATCTGCGTCGACTATAAGACGATACGTGATCTTATGCGACAAGGGATGACTAAGTCAAAATTTTGTGTTTAGATGTTGAAGTCAGTGATGGCGGCGAGCTTGTGTTCTAACTCCTGGTACTCCTGTGATGTGGTAAGGGGTAGTAGAGCCATGAGCTTGTCTAAGTCTCCTTCGACCCCAATTTGACCTTGCATGAAGGCAGTGGTTGCGTCCCTTTCACCTTTGGCCATCGCTTTTGCGTCTTCCATGGAGATCGTAAGAGTAACATCAGGCGCATGGTACTCTCCTAAAGAGGCATCTATGAGTTTTCCATCTTGTACAATCCATGAGTAGTATACGTCTCCAGAGGGTGTATCTGAAATGATATAAAGGAGCGAAGCCGTCATTGAAGGACGCTCTGGCATCTCAGCACCTAATGTTTTGGTGTCCTCTATCCACTCTTGCGTAAGCCACTTTCCCAACTTTCCTCCTTTTGCAACCTTGCTCCTTATGGAAAGGAGAGTTCTATGCCATCAAATAGATCTGTCTCTAGTGTGCCATTAGAGATCGAACTTACTTCTACCTTAGACTTTGCTAGGTGGTAGTCCTCTGAAGAGTAAGCATCCGCTTGTTCTTCAGTGGGGAGACCGAACCAAAAAGGAGAGGTTGGATCTATTTGAGTTTGATGTGCGAGTAAGGCTCGACGTTGAATATCTAAAAAGTCAGCTACGTCGATCTGGGTGGTAACTAGGTGATCCTGCCCTTCTCGTTCAAGGCGATCCTTTGGGAATGGAGACTCGAGACCGAGCTTTTCAAACCGTTCGACTATCGCGAGGATCTTGGCTTTAGTCCAGAGGGAGTAGTAGAGTTTAAGAGGTTGGAAGGGTTGACCGAGTTCGGGTTTATAGTCTGGGTCACCTGCAAGATCGAAGGCTCGCACGGAGATATCATGGACTCGAAGATGGTCAGGATGGGGATACCCCGACTGATCTTCTGGATACGTGATCACTACTTGGGGCTGCTGCTCTCTAAGGATCTCAACTAGGTGGTCCGTAGAGTCTTCTATTGGTATATTGTAAAATGCGTCAGGTCGTTTGTTCGCTTCTGACCCTGGCATCCCAGAGTCTCGGTATCCCAGTTTAATGACTTCGTCGTAGCCGATTACCTTGGTAGCTTCTTGAAGTTCCGCCTCTCTCACTGCTGCGAGGTTCTCTCTCACCTCCTCCTTGTCCATCTTTGGATTGAGTATATCTCCCTCCTCCCCGCCGGTCGCAGTCACCAAAATGCAGCGAGCGCCTAGTTGTTTGTACTTTGCGACAGTGGGAGCGCCCTTAGAGGACTCATCGTCGGGATGGGCATGGACACATAGTAGGGTTGGTGTTTTATTTTTCACAGTACTAACAGTCTAAAAGCCGAACTTGTGAATGAGTACGTAGGACCAAGATCTAGTTTTTGGGTGTAGGACTGGCCTGGGGAGTGTCGAATGATGAAGTTCTACCGGTCTTTGCTGAGCCGCTGTGGAGAAGGGCATATTAAATCACCCCAGCTCAACATCACCGAAAATCGGGTCAAAGGGGGGCTAATCTCGGGGAGTTCTGCGAAAGATGGGTTAGGAGAAATATCGACCGATAAGTCGTCCTTAGAGTTGCTCGGTTCACACTCAAAATCGCCTTGTATCTTGGGGTGATGCTTAGTAGCTGGAGAGACCATTGGTCAGCAATCCTGCTAGATTTCCACAGAGGCCCTTCAACAATTTAATCTCTTTATCGAAATGAGTTATTTAGGCATTGAGAGGGAAAATTCCTGTGATGTAGAACTTCTCCCTTCCGAATTGGGCTCGCGAGAGAGAACCTTCATTCTTTCTGAACTGGCTATATTACTCAATTAGATTGAATAACTCAGGCTACAGAATTCTCCCTTAAGGCTGGCTTTCCGATTACGAGACGCAGGAAATCTTCCTACAAATAGCGGTAGACGCTAAGCCGGCTATCGCTATTGAATCAGATTTCTCGCTAGATACCTGATAAGTGTTAACAATTTGCGTCTGGAGAACAACCTCGCCTAGATAGAGTTCGATCTGAGATCCACCAAATCCTGCTAGTGCGGGCATGCCGTTGACCGTCACAGACTGAAAATTGAGGGCATTGTTGTCCGACTTATCTGCTTGGTAGTACTGACTGCGGGAGGAGCCAACCGGTGCTCTATTGACAACGACTAACGCAGTTGATCCAAGACCACTAGTAAGGCTTGACTTTGTATCGGTAAAGGAGCACTGTGTGCCGCCGTTCAGCCGGGCGCTCTGTTTGCCTATACCAACTGGAAGACCAAGAATCCTTGACACTTGTGAGGAGGACAAGAGTGCACAAGCCTGTGGAAGCTTCGTGCTTGAAGATGTTGCACTTGGAGCAGATATTGGTGTATTCCCGGGAGAAGTGTTTTGAGAAGGACTTGCACTAACAGCTGATCCGCAGGCTGCTAAACCACAACCCATCATTGCGGTTATGGCACCGAGGAGATATATTTTCATGGAAAGATAGTAACTCTATTTTGACATAATCCACCACTTGGATCCTAAGAATGGGGATTCTTCGAGACCTAGCCCTTACGAAGAGGGCAATCGCCTTGATTAGATGACATCTTTTCTTGTCTCTTGGCGACAGAGATTTGTATATGATCACCACCGACAAACGTTACCACCTGGCACTTAGAAAGATGCGCAGACTTATTCCTCTCTGACAC
>JAJYFP010000007.1 GCA_021790855.1 Actinomycetes bacterium | reverse complement strand
GCACTGCCTTTGATACCTCATGGGCAAGAAGATACGGCGTCAGATTAGCGCGTGCCATTCTCATCGACAACGTCGTACGTCCCACCACAAAGGTCATTGCCTCACCAGATGTGTACGGCCAAGATAGAGTAAGCGGAGTCTCCGGACCAATCATTTTTGCAAGTAACCACGCTAGTCACCTTGATACGCCACTGGTTCTTTCGAACCTGCCTGAGCGCTTCCGACACAGATGCGTTGTGGCAGCGGGAGCTGACTACTTCTTTGATCGACGTTGGAAAGCATACCTTTGGTCAGGGGTACTAGGAGCCATCCCTATCGAGAGAAACAAAGTGAACAGGCGATCTGCAGAGCTCCCATCCCAACTAATGGACGAGGGATGGAGTCTATTAATTTTTCCTGAGGGAGGAAGAACACAAGACGGATTAGGGCAGGGTTTTAAAGGAGGGGTTGCCCAGTTGGCAATAAAGAGCCAGGTACCTGTGGTTCCCATCTTTTTAGAAGGCACCTATGAGATCCTCGGGAAAAGGTCTAAGACGCTCAAGCCGGGCAAAACAAAGATAGTCTTTGGTCGGCCCATCTATCCAAACGCAAAAGACGCCAGGGAACTAACACAGATCATTGAAACCGAGGTGGCAGCCTTGGCGATCGAAGCTCATAGCGACTACTGGAGTAGCCTTGTAAGACGGCATCAAGATCCCGAACTTGCCTTCGAACCAAAAGATCGTACAAGCTGGATTGCCGAGTGGGAACGTAGCGAAACCATACCAAGACGTAAGAAAAAACCAAGCTGGCCGCCGTACTTCGGCTCCTCAAGAGGAACAGGTAGCAACTAGCCCAATCAAGGTACACCTATCGGTCATCTTTTTATCAGGCGAAGGCCAGAAGATGACGAAGCAGGATCTTCACTTGCCGTCAACTCCGAGACAAACTCAGTTCTTGAACCTGGAAAGACAAACTCCGAAAGCAGTACAGGATGCCCAAGAGTGTCGAAGGTGATTCTCTCGCATCTTAGAACTGCTGATCCTAGGGGCACCTGAAGTAGTTGCGCGTCGGACTCGTCTATCAATGTAGCTGCGATCGTCTGAACCGCAGATGCCAAAGGTCTAAGCAGCACATTCGAATCGTTTAGAAGTTCATAGAAAGACTTTTTCTCCAGGTCGCTAATAGAGAAGTCTTTCGCAAGTTCAATACTCAGCCACACGGTCACTCGCGCAAAGGGAATACCACCTGCTAAGTTAAGTCGCTCTACTTCAAGTAACTCACCAGATCCCAGGACTTCCTCCTGTCGTCCAGCAGCTACAACACGCCTCGAGGACAAGACTTTTCGCATAGAATCAACGCCCACGTTCTCCAACTGTTCCTCAAGAGTCATAAAGGCTCCCAGTGCCTGAGGCACCGGCGGGGGCTTCACCAACCACCCACTTCCGTGTCGAGGTTCAACGAGATCGGCATCCCTCAACACATCCAGTGCCTTCCTGACTGTGACTCTGGAAGCTTCATAGTTTCTCGACAAAGTGGCCTCGGACGGCAAGAGTTCCCCTTTTACAAAGGTCTCGTTCTCTATTGATCCTTTTATGTCCTCGGCTATCTGTAGATAGCGTGGAAGTCTTACATGTCTTATACTTGTATTATAACATAGATCCGAAGGAGAGATATAAATGACAGACGCAACTTCGACAACACAGATTGATTCGATCCAAAGGCTCTACGAAAGATTTGAAAAGACGACTGATCTCGCTAGAAGCAGGCTTGGTCGAGCAGTTACTTTGTCGGAGAAGATTCTTTTTGCACATCTGGACAATCCCAATGATCAACCTTATGAGCGAGGTGTCTCGTACGCTCAGTTCCGTCCAGATCGAGTAGCAATGCAAGATGCGACGGCACAGATGGCTCTTCTTCAGTTCATGACCGCAGGTCTCGATGAGGTACAGGTACCGTCTGCAGGACACTGCGACCATCTCATAACCGCTCAACTCGGTGCCACCAAGGATCTTGAAAATGCAGAGATCTCCAACAAGGAGGTGTACGACTTTCTCAGATCCGTATCAGCCCGTTACAACATCGGATTTTGGCAACCGGGTTCGGGCATTATTCATCAAGTAGTCCTCGAACAATATGCATTTCCTGGCAGTATGATAATCGGGACCGATTCGCATACTCCAAATGCTGGTGGCTTGGCAATGGTTGCAGTAGGCGTGGGTGGAGCAGATGCCGTCGACGTCATGGTTGGCGATACCTTCGATCTCAAAGTACCAAAGATAATTGGCATCAAACTAACAGGAACATTAAATGGATGGACCGCTCCTAAAGACATCATATTGAAGGTTGCAGAACAATTGACTGTAAAAGGTGGCACTGGAGCCATACTTGAGTACTTCGGGGATGGAGCGAGGTCGATATCAGCGACAGGGAAAGCCACGATATGCAACATGGGCGCAGAGATTGGAGCCACATGTTCACTCTTTCCCTACGACGATCACAGCGCCAACTACCTCATCAAGACAGACCGATCAGAGATTGCCGCTTTAGCAACGAGGTATGCCGGGTACCTCTCGAGCGATCCAGAAGTGGAACAAAATCCGGAGAACTACTACGACAAGGTAGTAGAGATTGATCTTGATACCTTGGAGCCACATATTGTAGGACCACACACCCCTGATCTCGGTCGTAGCGTAGCTGAGATCGGTGCCGAGGCAAAACGAATGGGATGGCCTACCGATCTCTCATACTGTCTGGTGGGTTCTTGTACAAACTCTTCGTATCAGGACATAGCCAGAGCCGCTCACATTGCTCGACAAGCTGCCGCAAAAGGGCTGAAGGCCAAGGTTCCTTTGCTCATCACTCCCGGTTCGGAGCGGGTGAGAAGAACCGTGGAACGAGATGGGCTTTTGTCCCCTCTGGAAGAGATCGGTGCCATAGTTCTAGCTAACGCATGCGGTCCTTGTATCGGTCAGTGGAAACGCAGCGACGTAGGTGAGGGGCAGCCCAACTCTATATTGACCTCCTACAACAGGAACTTTCCAAAACGAAACGACGGATTCTCATCGACACTCGCCTTCATAGCTTCACCTGAAACGGTGATCGCCTACTCTTTGAGTGGAACTTTGGAGTTCAATCCCTTGATCGACGAGGTTGAAGGAGTGCGGCTTGAACCACCTTTAGGGGATGAACTTCCCAAAGAAGGATTTGAGAAGGAGGGGTCTGGTTTCATAAAGCCTCCGGCCAATAATCATAGCGTTGTCATAAGCATTCAAACAAACTCTGAACGCTTGCAGTCCCTCGTACCTTTTGATCCATGGGATGGAAACGACTTCACAAACTTAGCCGTCCTAATGAAAGCAGTCGGCAAGTGTACGACTGATCACATCTCTGCGGCAGGTCCTTGGTTGAGATATCGAGGCCACCTCGAAAACATCTCAAAGAATCTATTTCTCTCTGTAAACAACGCATTTAGCGAAAGACCCGGATTTGGCTACTGCAAGGTTCACAACACAGAGGAACCTTTACCAGAGATAGCTCAGCACTATAAAACTGCCGGTATTTTTTGGGTTGCAATTGGAGATGAGAACTATGGCGAAGGGTCTTCGAGAGAACACGCGGCACTTGAGCCCAGGTTCATGGGAGCAAAGGCGATTATCGCACGATCATTTGCTAGGATTCACGAGACCAACTTGAAGAAGCAGGGCGTCTTGCCTCTAACCTTCTTCAATCCCGCCTCCTATGACAAGATCCAGGTCCAAGATACAGTAGACATCTTAGATCTAGCGGAGTTGGAACCTGCAAAACCAGTGTCGTGTATCTTGCACCACCCCGACGGTACAAGCGAAGAGTTCCTCGCCAACCACACGCTAAATGATAAACATCTGGAGTGGTTTAGAGCAGGAAGCGCTCTCAATGTTATTAAATCCAAGAGGAATCGCTAGCAGTTATCGCTTGGCAGCTGTTCGAGAAATACTCTGGGACAGCTGCCGCTAAAGACATCCCAAGCTCGCGACACTCTAACTTCTCACCACCTTGGCGAGCCTTTCCGATAGAAGAAGCCGCTGGAGATCATCGACACTATGGTGAAGTAGTGGATGAGTTCCCGTAGCACTGTACAACAAAAAGTCCGCAAGCGACGGGTTGCGTGCTAAGGCAGGACCGTGCATATAAGTACATACAATCTTTCCCCTTACGGCACCTTCATACTCACCACTGTCCAGGTTACCTACACCCGCGACCACCCTTCCCAGGGGTTGCGTATCTCCATATAACTCCGTCCCTGATCCATGATTTTCAAATCCCGAAAGATACTGCTGCCCCATATCGAAAAGGGGCTTGGACACTAGCTCGCCAACGGCCCTTTTCTTAGGCATTCTGGAAGTCTTAGCATCGAGAAGGCCCAAACCTGGTTGAATATCACCTTTGGAATCGACGTAACTTTCACCAATGATCTGGAATCCAGCACATACTGCAAAAACAACTGCCCCTTGGTCAACGGCACTCATCAAACCTCCGTCTCTTGCGAGAAGATCTCTCGCATAGTTCTGCGGTCCGTCTTCTCCCCCACCCAGTAGGTAGATATCTCCCCCAGTTGGTATCTTTTCGTCAGAATCGACAGATATGATCGTACTTTTCATCCCTTGAAACTCAGCTCGTTTCTTCAGGATCAAGGCATTACCCGAGTCTCCATAGGTCCCCAGCAGATCTGGATAGATAAGCACTACGTCTAAGGTCAAGTTGCTTCCAGTCAATTTGCCAGTTCCTTTTGTAGCTCAAAAAACGCGGTATAGTTTCCGATATAGATAACCTCTGTGCCCTCATCCAGCTCAAGGCCCTTTAACACCTCAATCTGCGTACCTTCTTGGAGTATGGGCGTAATGTCGGCATAGGCCAACCTGACAGCCAGATCATACCTCCGATCTCCCACGACAACCACCTCTGGAAACCTATCTGTAAGCTCCTCAAAGTGAACATCCCATATCCAAGAAGTGTCGGTACCATCTGCGATGTTTGCATTTAACCCCATTACGACCTTGCATTTTTTGGAACTTGCCAGAATCGTAGAGATCAGAGCGTCCCAACCAGCCGGATTCTTGGCAAGATAAGTCCTGACCATAGCACCATCAAACTGATCCAAACAGTAGGTAGCGAAGCGGCCACCACTTCCAGAAAATTCACTCAGAGCGACCACTGAGGATTTCACATCTAGCTCTTCACCGATACTGTTGAGCAACGCGCAGGCGCCCGCTAAAGCCAAAAGAGCGTTACCTTCATTGAACTTTCCGGGAATCGACAGATTCATTCTGCCCTGATACTGCTTTTCATGGTAGATGTCTCCTTCTAAAGAGACGTTCCATGTGGGTTCTGGGCGTTCAAAGTCACAAGATTGACATCGCCAAGACGTGGAGTCAAAACAAATCTTCGCCTCACACAAAGGACACGAGCTGGCATCGAGGTTCCAGCTACAACCTGCAGCTACATAGGTAGTGTTCTTAGAGGCCAGGGCTGCATATGTCACTAATGGATCGTCGCAGTTCGCGACGATCTTTATGTCCTTATTCGCTTCAAAAAACTCCCGCCACCGCTTGGCGACCATTCGCACTTCGGAGTTACGATCAAGTTGATCCCTGGACAGATTCAGAACTACAGCTACCTTCGACCTGATTGACTCTGCCACAGTTGGCAAATAAGCCTCGTCAACCTCGAACACTCCAATCTCTCTGGCTTTGGAAAACTCACAAGAAACAGTCGGTCGTTGCGAAAGTGCAAACGCTATTGCGAAGTCCATATTGGCCCCAGTGGCGTTGGAGTAAGTTCTATAGTTGCTCAGGATATGAGAGATCATGGCTGTAGTGGTCGTCTTCCCATTGGTACCACTGACCACTAAAGAGTAAACGTCTCTTGACAGATAGGTCAGGCTCTTTGGGTCCAAGGCCATCAATACGCGACCGGGCAGCGTTCCACCTTGACCAACTTTGAGTTTCCTGATGACTAGACCCGTAAGGGAGGCCGCACCCACGGCCACAAAGCTTCTTAGTTTCTCGCTCAACTTGACTTTGGACAAATCCTCAAATATTATCGTCATACCGCTTCATAAGCCTATTGCTTTAAAGGAAAAGGAGCCGACGGGGGGTGTCGGCTCCTTAGCAGAGCAAGAACGGAGGGGGGATCCAGTTACTTGCATTAACCATTATGCTCGCTTCAAGCTACTAGCATCACACTATGAATACGATACTTCGTATCACTTTTTTTGCTAGGAAGGTCAATGGACGTAAAGCAGTTGAAGTCACTAGTAGCTGTAGACGATCACGGGAGCTTCTCAGCTGCTGCTGATGCCTTGGACACGGTTCAGTCAAATGTCTCCGCACATATATCGAAACTAGAGAACGAACTCAACGCGATCCTCATAGACAGACGAGACGGAACTCTGACAGAAAAGGGGCAGATCGTTGCAAAGCGGGCACGATCAGCGATATCAGAGTTAGAAGCTATCTATAGTGACCTATCGTCCTTGACAACAGATGTACGAGGTCGGGTTCGCGTCGGATTGATTGGAACGACTGCAAGATGGCTCATTCCACTCCTTGCGACACAGATCGGTAATGACCATCCTCACATGAAACTGCACCTCTCTGAAGGAACCTCTTCAGCACTCCATAGATGGTTGCATGAAGGAGTCATAGACCTTGCGATTTTAAATACTCCTATCTACGCATCTGATATACACTTTCGCGTGTTATTCGAAGAGCAGATGGTGCTTGCGGTACCGCCGGACTACGACATTGCCAGGAAAGATCAGATATACCTCGCCGAACTTGACAACATGGAGATATTGGTCCCGCCCAAAGGGAACTGGTTTAGAGACGAACTAGACGCAGTCGCTGCCAAATCTGGAGCGAAACTGAAAACCAAGGC
The DNA here is from genome assembly GCA_021790855.1 of Actinomycetes bacterium. The sequence goes on along the minus strand of JAJYFP010000007.1, from coordinate 8,142 downwards.
GGAGATCGATGGGTTACGTCTGATAGCTGCACTTGCTATCGACGGCTTTGGGCCAGCGATTGTACCTTCTACCGCGATTTCTCCACATCTCGGAGATCGAGTAGTCACCATTCCACTCCTAGACGTGGCTCCGCGAAAAGTTGGCATTGCCAGACGCAAAAACCAGATAGAGTCATCGGCAGTAAGAGCATTTACAATCTCTCTTGATGCACTGCTCCAGAGATCAAACGTTCAGCTGCCTAAAGGTATCATGATCTCATCGCATGGAAAATCAAGCGCCAACATCATCAAAAAACACTAAGGAGAACTTTGAACGAACGGGAGCACAATCCCCTTCCGTAGAGTGGTTCGCCAAGCTACTTGACACGGGCGTACCAATTGACTAACTTACCTAAGAGTAACTAAGACTAAGGAGAGAGTCTATGACTAAGTTCTGCGAAGATCGAGTTGTTATAATTACCGGCGCAGGGCGCGGCATCGGCAAGGCCCATGCTCTCGAGTTTGCGCGTAACGGAGCCAAAGTAGTGGTGAACGACTTAGGTGCGGAGGTGGATGGGGTTGGATCCTCCACTGGTCCTGCCGGTGAAGTCGTCGACGAGATCCGAGCGATGGGGGGCCAAAGTATTGCCAACGGAGACGACGTGTCCACTTGGGAAGGAGCCCAAAATCTCATCAATACTGCAATTCAAACCTACGGAACTCTAGATGTCGTCGTCAACAACGCGGGGATTCTTAGAGATCGCATGTTGGTGAACATGACAGAGGACGAGTGGGATGCTGTCATTCGGGTACATCTCAAAAGTACCTTCTTGATGACTAGATGGGCAGCGAACTACTGGAGAGAACAGACAAAAGCTGGCAAAGAAGTAGATGCCAGGGTAATAAATACAGCCTCGGCGTCGGGAATCTATGGAAATGTGGGCCAGACCAACTACGGTGCTGCCAAAGCCGGCATAGCTTCCTTCACAGTCATCGCATCTATGGAACTCGCTCGCTATGGCGTCACAGTTAACGCTATCGCACCGGTCGCTCTAACGAGGATGACTGAGAACTTAGGCATATTTCAAGCAGGTGAGGATCCGACCAAGTTCAATCCAGTTGCGCCCGAGAATATCTCTCCTCTTGTAGTGTGGCTTGGATCCAAGGGATCCAAAGATGTAACTGGCCGTGTATTTGATGTAGTCGGTGGACACATCGATGTTGCTGAGGGGTGGCATGCTGGACCGTCTATCGACAAAGAGGACAGATGGACAGTCGCAGAACTCGACAAACTTATGACAGAACTGGTCAATTCAGCGAAGAAAAATGCTGATATGAGCGGAAAAATACCCGATTAGAAAGAGAAATCACTACTGCATAAATTTATCAAAGAGCTCCTATGGTGACTCCATAGCGGTATCTTAAATCTATCAAGAACTAATTCTAAAGGACAACTTTGGCCGTTCCACATATCGTAAAGGCAATCTTTGAACTGTACGCACTGGTTGGGGACGCCTTCACTGGCTCCACTGAGGCCCTTTTGTACGGTGATCGCATGATTGCGGAAAAACTAATCGAACGAGACCAGCTAGTAGATCAACTCTATAAAGAGTTAGATCAAGAACTTGCTGATCGTCTTTCACGTACGCCTCTAAGTTCTGACGAAATCTCGTATCTAGTCGGACTCATGAAGATCATTCCGGAGCTGGAGAGAAGTGGCGATCTGGCAGAACATATTGCACAGAAGTCGCTGTTGGGACTCGAACCTGAGATGTCTCCACGCTTACGAGGGATCATAAATCAAATGAGTGCGACAGCTGGAGAGATGTGGAGACGATCCGCAGAGGCCTTTTTGAACTCCAATAAGAGCGCTCATAAAGTCATCGATGCACTTGACGACGAGATCGACGAACTCAATCTTGCATACTATACCGAGCTTGCATCGTCTTGCAAAGAGATCGTTCCCGCTATTGAACTGTCCTTGGTAGGAAGATTTTATGAGAGATTCGCGGACCATGCGGTGAACCTAGCTCGATCGGTCTCCACTCTTCCCGACCTTCACTAGTTGTTATGTGACCTTTGGCCCTAAGAACTGCCGATTCGCTGTGCAAGTATATATACATGTCACCAGATCCATACGTTTTAGAGCAACTACCAAAAGAGATTTGTGTGTACTACATCTCAAAGAACTCAAACGGTAGGATCTCTCTAAATGTCGATGCCCTACCCGTTATTTTGCCGACGCCCTACAAGTATCTCAACGATAAGATACAGATTCCATTTCCAAGACAACAAAAAATACTTCGGTCAATAGACGGATCGGTGATTGCCTTTGAAACCGGAGGAATCGACCCTGAAAGTCTCGAGGGCTTTAGCGTTCAAGCCATCGGTTTAGCGGAGATTGTGAGACCCACGCTAAAAGACGATTCATCTGACAGCCGATGCTACCTTACCATAGCTCCCTCAATCATCAAAGGATCACTGATCCATGCTCACAGGAGATGAAAGAAAGTATCTCTTTTCACAATAGGCTTCTGACTAGCTGTAGCAGCATCACCAAATTGCTGAAGAATGGGTGCGACCGTAGAACATAAAATATATCGGTGGGAACAATGGATTCAATTCTAATTTTACACCAACCCATACAGACAAGTAGCAAAGTACGTCATAGATCGATATAATTGCGTATAACACTTTACATTCATTTAAGGGAGAGAAATGGAGCCGCTAGCAATCCGAGCAGAGATCAAGCCAGCACGAGGACGTCTTACTAGAGATGCCATCGTCCAGGCTGCCATTTTGATGATCGATGCAGAGGACATAAGCGGCTTCTCCATGCGAAAACTGGGGAAACGTCTGGGCGTGGAAGCCATGGCGCTTTATCATCACTTCAGAAATCGAGAAGAGATACTCGCTGCAGTTGCCGAGGAGATCACCGCCGAGATCATCAGCGCAGACCTCGACCACAAGGATAAGGGTTGGCAAGACCAAATTAAAATTAGTTCGCGCGTCGCGTTAAATGTTATGCGAAGTCACAAAGGCGCCCTCTCTTTAATGTTGGAACACGGACGAATATCGGCTCCATGGATGACATGGCACGAACAGCAACTGACAGTGCTTCTTGGAGCTGGACTTCCTCCAAAAGAAGCCATCGCTGCCTTTCGCTCTATCAGTAGCTACATACTTGGTTTCGTTGGATTTGAAACAAGATTTAGACCTATCATGGAACGAAAAGACACCATAAATCTCATGATCGAGGAGTTCAAAAAGTCAGAGTATACCTCGTTAAAGTCCGCTGCTGAGTACTTCCGTAGAGACTGGGATGACCAATTTGATGCAGGTTTAGATCTGGTCATCGCTGGAATAGAGACTCAAATAGAGAAACTCAGCAGGATCTAGAGCGATCCCTTCCTCTCTATCAATCGAGCTCCGTAAGCAGCCGCCTCAGATCTATGACTCATTCCAAGCTTCGCCAAGAGATTTGAAACATAGTTCTTTACAGTCTTTTCCGCTAGGAACATGGCGTCAGCTATCTCACGGTTCGTCTTGCCGTCTGTGATAAGCTCTAGAATCCTTTTTTCCTGCTTTGATAGCCTAGACACCGGTTCGTTGTCTGTCGCGGGGGATCGCAACCTTTCAAGCACGCGATTTGTGATTGACGAATCAAGCAGGCTCATTCCATTAGCAACTTTTCTGATAGCTTGAATAAGTTCTTCCACCCTGACCCCTTTGAGGAGATATCCCGAGGCTCCTGCCAAGATCGAAGAGAACAAAGCTTCGTCATCGGAATGAGAAGTGAGCATCACGCAGGCCACATCGGGAAAGTTCGAGCGAATATCTCTGCACAGCTCAACTCCGCTTCCATCTGGCAGTCGCACATCCAACAGAGCAACATCTGGTTTTGAAATCTCTATGCGCGAAAGGGTGTCTGAAACTGTTCCTGACTCCCCTACAACTTCCATGTTCTCTTCAGCATCGATAAGTGCAGATATTCCTACTCTTACCACCTCATGATCGTCAACTAAAAACACTCGTAGAGCCATAGATTGATCTTACCTCTTCCAACTGGGTCCTTTGTATCACTAGTCTACGTTCCTCATGCGTGGCGGGCTTTACGCGACCAAACTACTTCTCCGCTGCTCAATAACGGTCAAACTACTCACTTAAGACCTTGAATACAAAAACGAGAGCCGTCATAATAGATACAGAGGCTCGATTACAGCCCGTTCAAAGGAGAAGGAGAACGAGATGGCAGATAGTTCAACTGATATCTCAGTAGATTTCAACAAAAACTCAGTAGTCGTCGTTGGAGTTGACGGGTCAAAAGCAGCCGACCAGGCACTTTATTGGGCAATGAAAGAAGCAAAGCTCCGTAATGCCTCATTAAAGATCGTTCACGCTTGGGAGTACCCATCCCTAGTATATGGAGTCTACTCTGACGAAGGGCTTGATCTTGAATCCGGAGGCAAGGAAATATTAAAACGCTCTACCGAACTTGCTCGTTCCATAGATGCCAACACTCTAATTACCACCGTACTGAAAGAGGGAAACGCGGTGTCCGTCTTGGCCGACGAAGCAGCAGACGCCGATCTGTTGGTCGTTGGTTCTCGTGGCCACGGTGGATTCACGTCACTTGTGTTAGGATCTGTATCGAGTCAGCTATCCCACCACTCCCCTGCTCCGTTGGTCATAGTAAATAATAGGTAGTCAACATCTTGATACCTGCCTCAGATTCGTAGACGACAGCGAGAGCTAATCTAGGAATATCAATAGATGACGTGAAGGAGATCGCTTGGAGCTTGTCTCAACGATCTCCTTGCGTTTTACTACAAAAAAGAGCGACAAGGCAAACTTCTGCAAAGTCGAGCACGGTTCAGTCTCATTTGGTGTCGACAAAGAGCAGGTCCAAGTAGCTCATCCTCTTCATGGTTCCTCTAAAACAAAGCTTTCTTTGCGGCGGCGGCGCCTATCAATCCAGCATCGTCACCCAGCGTAGCTCTTTGAATACTTATCTTTAGGTACTTAGGAGCCAAAGGCGCAAGATAATCTTGCACCAAAGAGATCAGTCTCTTCGAATTCAAAGCTATGCCACCACCCAAAACCAGCTCTTGAACAGAAGTCATCCACAACAGATTAGCCAAAGCAGTTGCTAGATCCTGAGATAGCGCCTCTAGCAGTTCGGCCTCTCGAGAACCCACTTTTTCCGCTCGCTCCAACAGTTCTTCGTTGTCTATCTCGAGCCCTATCTCACTCGCCCTTCTCGAGAGGCCCGTACCTGAAGCCAGGTCTTCCACGGACAACAGTCCCTGCGAACCTGTTCCCAATGAGTTCACCGAGGGAATAAAACTGTGGCCCAGTTCCATACCTGACAGCTTGCCTCTAAGCAACTTTCCTTCAAGTATGACGCCAACGCCGATGCCGGTCGATACTGTAACGTAATTCATGGAGGTCAGATCTCTGCCAGCTCCAAAAAAGAACTCACCGATCGCTGCGAGGTCCGCATCATTCACCAAGAGCGTTTCGAGCCCCAGTACAGAGCAGATATGATCCGCATCGAGGAGTTCCACCCATCTTTGGTCAATGTTGGGAGCAAAAACGAGGTTACCAGAGTGATAGTTCACGACCCCAGGTACACCAACTACGACATGATCAGCTACAGCATCAGTATCGACTTTCTCTTTTAAAGCCCTAAGGGTAGACAACGGGTCGTCAATGAGCTTCGTCTCAACTCTCTCATGACGAACGATCTCCCCTTCATCGCTGAGAAGAGCCATTCGAAAGTGGGTTCCACCAATATCTACTCCAACAATCATCTCTCATCCTTGTTCCGACATCACTATGTTCGTAAAACTCCCCTGCAAAATACAGCGTTACTCCGCGCGATGCTTGGCGGGAGACTGGGAACTCAAGACGTTACGTACGGTGTTGATGATTCCAACGTGAGTGAAGGCTTGAGGAAAGTTCCCTAACATTCGTTTTGAATGAACGTCATACTCCTCTGAATACAAACCTAGATCGTTCCCTAATGTAAGCAAGTAGTCGAGTCTCTCTTTCGCTTCATCTTTACGGCCGGAAAGTGCAAGGTTATCCACCATCCAAAATGAACAGGCCAAAAAGACACCTTCCTCTCCGTCGAGTCCGTCTACATGATCTTCTTCGTCAGAGTATCGCCTCAGCAAACCATCTCTTGAGAGACGTTCGTCGATCGCCTTTACCGTCGAGATCATCTTTGGATCATCTGCCCGTATAAAACCTACGAGAGGCAGCAGGAGAGTCGAAGCATCTAGAGACGTAGAGCCAAAGTACTGGGTAAACGCTCCAATTTCTTCGTTGTATCCTCTAGTCAGAACCTCTTTTCTGATCTCATCTCTTACTACCTTCCACCTCTCTGTAGGACCATCGAAGCCAAAACGCTCAGTAACTCGCACTGCACGATCAAGCGCCACCCATGCCATAACCTTCGAGTAGGTAAAGTCACGTCGCGGTCCCCTTATCTCCCAGATTCCTTCATCGGGCTGAGACCAATTTTGCTCAACAAACTCTACCACTTTCGTCTCGAGATCCCAGGCGTCGTTGAACGACGGAATCCCACTGCGTCGGAACTGATAGAAAGCATCCATAAGTTCCCCGTACACATCCAGCTGAAACTGTTCGGAAGCCGCATTGCCGATGCGAACCGGCTTGGAGTCCTCGTATCCTCGCAACCAAGACAGCTCAAACTCAGGGATAAGCCGTTCTCCTGCTACTCCATACATTATTTGAAGTTGCTCAGGATCACCAGCTGCTGCTCTTAGTAGCCAGTCGCGCCAGCGACGTGCTTCCTCGGCATATCCGTCGACCATCAAAGCATAAAGCGTGAACGTGGCATCCCTTAGCCAGCAGTATCGATAGTCCCAGTTGCGGGATCCACCCATCTGTTCTGGTAGTGAGGTCGTTGGAGCAGCCACAATACCACCTGTTGGAGCATACGTAAGAGCTTTCAAGGTGATCAGTGACCGAGTCACCACGTCGTGATACTCGCTAAAGTTATCCCGACACTGAAGTACCCAGTTTTGCCAGAACTCAACGGTGTTTTCAAGAGAGATTGAAGCATCCAGCGCCCTCGGAGGAGGCTCCAAAGATCCATGATAAGTGAGCGTAAAAGAAACGCGTTCTCCTTCTTCTATGACGAAATCGGCGAATGTCTCCATGTCCCGCCCCTTCAAGTTGACGCTGGACTCTAAAGACAGTGCGTGTGGTCCCGCGATCATATTCAAGCCGTCACTAAAGCGCTTCACCCAAGGAACGGTTTGGCCATAGTCGAAACGTACCTCCAACTCCGACTCAACTTGCGATACCCCTGAGATACCTTCGACGACTCTAATCAGGCAGGGATTCTCCAGCCGAGGTGGCATGAAGTCGATCACTTTGAAAGATCCTGAAGCACTCTCAAAGTATGTCTCGAGCACCAGGGTATCTTTGACATACTTCCGACTCGTTGAAGATTCCCCACTCCGAGGAGAAATTCGCCAATGACCTCTTTTTTCTCCGCCAATTAGATTGGCGAAGCAGGCCCCGGAATCAAACCTCGGTAGGCACATCCAATCAATGGATCCCGTCTTAGATACTAGGGCTACGGTATGGAGATCACCGATGACTCCGTAGTCCTCTATAGGTCTAAACATAGTCTAAAGCCAACCATAAATTCACGATAATATCAATACACCCAGCTCATAGACGTCTCATATACTCCAAAGTGGTCATCGCATCAGAGATGGTGATAAAGCCACACACTGAGTTGAATAAAGCGGTAAGTCAGATAGATTATCGTAGCTACGACCAAAAGCTTGAAGTGCCACGGCGACTTCTTCGGCGGAACTATGACGCTTCCACAAGTTGGACAATGACCCTCTCTGTCTATCTCCTCAGACTCTTTAAACTTGGAACAGTTTTCGCACCATGGCACAGCTACAGCCTAGTTCAAGTCACCGGTTCTCATACGTGTCCTTCCTCGCCAGTAAAATTCGCGCTATCTGACAAAGGACTAAGATCGCAGGCCCTGACACCCATATTACGACAAATGGCACAAAAACGAAAACAGTCAGTCAGGGCCGACTCCCAAAAAAGCATGCTCTGTCGTTCCATTGGCTAAACACTTTGGAGATGCGGAGTTTCTCACCGACA
>JAJYFP010000099.1 GCA_021790855.1 Actinomycetes bacterium | reverse complement strand
TCAAGCGATTAGTGATCGTACCATTGGTTCTTTTCCCAGCCGGACACATGAAAGACGATGGATCTGAACTTACCCGTCTCGCCAGGACATTAGGTGGCGAGAACCTCGAAGTCATCTACACAAGTCACCTTGGCCTCCTTCCAGAGACCTTATCTATCCTCGGAGAACGAATCGCCGAAGCTACTGGTAAAACCAAGAGACCGCCTAGGGAAACAGGCGTTCTCTTGGTAGGTAGAGGTTCAACTGATCCAGATGGAAACGCTGAGATGTACAAAGCGATGAGGCTTTTGGCCGAAAGACACTCACTTGATTTCTCGGCTATCCAGCCAGCATTTGTCTCTTTGGCACTACCTTCTGTACCTCAAGGTCTGGATATGTTACATCGACTCGGTTACTCAAACATCGTCTTGCAGCCGTTCTTCTTGTTTCACGGGACCCTCATCGACCGCATGTTTACACAAGCAAAGAGTTGGGCTCTTACTCTAGACTCAACTCCGGCCATTACGGTTGGTGAGGCAATCGGCCCACATGCAATGCTCCTTAGAGCAGTTGAGTTTCGTCTACGTGAAGGTCTGGGCAATGTGGTTCGTACCTCTTGCGACCTCTGCATCTACAGAACGCCTTCCATGCGCTCGGCAAAGGCTTTGGACAACTGACGAATTACCCTACTCCAACGTCAATTTTGTCACATTTTGAAGATTTTTCATTAAATTTGACAAATAAGTGTAAAAAGCCATGAACACGACCTGAGAAATAGGTATATGCTCTAGGGAAGTAATTTACCGTTTTGAGTGATGACAGAAACACTATAAGTGTGTACTACCTTTAGCAAGTGGGAGGCTTGGTGAACTCCGAGTACATTATCGGACCCAAAGGAGAAGAGCCTTGGTTCTACGATGAGCATCCGATGCTGGGTGAACAGATTCCTCAAACCAATGAGTCTATTGAGATAGGTATCTTATCTTGTAATCGGTTCGGACTAATTACATCGGTAAGGTCTTGTGCTTCCTGGCCACTCTTTATAAGCGCATCTCCAGAGTCAATAAATGGACTGAACATAACCCAGATACTTCCGGGTTTTGACAGTTCGAGCATATTTTCAGAGTCAACCCTTGGTCCTGGGTTTGTCGGGTCATCATACGTGAAAGTTAAAGGTATCCAAGATGGCAGAAATCACGGTCACCGTATCTCCGCCCTTATAAAGCACGGGGACGACTGTGCACCAAATGAATACAGCATCTTACTGTCGGCACAGCCGATCGAAAGAGAGTCCCAACGATTTGGTTCAGTAAGTTCCAAGAAATTAACTGCACTTACTTCCCGATTTACAGAGATCATAGCGTCGGTCGGTGAAACGATTAATGACGAAGAGGAACTGATCTTATCTTGTGTCGATGCGCTAATGATGTCAGGAATCTTCCACAGTGTTTGGGTTGGATCTGAGTCGTTTCACTCCGGATGCTTTGACATAAGTCTCGCTGTCGGAGCTGGATCAAGTGAGTTGAAAAGGTTTAAGATCCCTGCAACCGCTACAGATGAGCTACACCCTCTATCTGCAAAGGCTCTTTTGACCAACTCTATCTGTCACAGCAACGACCTAATCAACACCAAAGGCCTTGCTCCATGGAGGGACTTCTTCATAGCCCATAGATGGCGTTCCACGGTCGCAATGCCAGTTGGAGAGAAGTTACCTGAGATGGTCGTGGTTGCGGCCTCGCCGATCGCAAATCTCTTCCAACCACCCGTACTTGACATCATGGTTACGCTTCAGAGGTTAATGCAACAGTCTTTGCGCCTACTTAGACAACAACTTCAGACGAGTCAGTATCGTCAGAATACCCTTTGGCTTTCGACCCATGACCAAGCCACTTCTTTGTGCAACCGTGCACAGTTTGAGAACCTACTTTACGCTAAGACAAAAGAGGGCGGTGAGTTCGCTCTATGTTTCATCGATATTGATGGCCTGCGATCAATAAATAGTCTTCATGGAAACGAGGTCGGAGATCAGGTCATCTCCAAGTTCGCAAATGCTATGGTTGAAACCTTCGAGAACAACGAAAGGGTCTTCAGGATCGGTGGTGACCAGTTCGCTGTTCTTATCGACCAAGCAACCGATCCAGAGTACGTAAAGGAGTTGTTCGATAATCTTTCAAGTCTCTCAGGGATAAAAATCAAGCGTATCGGCACTGTAAACTATACATGGACAACTGGCGTAGCCTTCTATCCACAAGATGCAGGTGACTACAAAGAAGTCATTCGCTGCGCGGAGCAAGCACTGTATCAAGCTAAAAAAGTCACGTCAAAGTTAGGCTCTCTGAACTTCTACGCTGAGATAGGTGGGCTTCCCAAAATTTCCACAGCATTTAAATCCGGAAACGCCTTTTTGTTATATCAACCGATTGTCTCCCTCCAGAGCAAACGGGTCATCGGATTTGAGGCTCTATCAAGATGGACGATAGATAACCGAACTCTAACTCCACCTGAGTTCTTAAGTCAATTCGACAAAAAAGAGGCAAGAGACTTTCGTAGAGCGGTCTTCAAAGAAGCACTTGCGGTGCAGCAGCGGATCCGCCCAGACGGGCAGACGCTCTCAATGAGCATAAACACCACCCCCGACGATCTCTGCGATCCAAACTTCGCGACCGAGTTGCTAGCCCTACTCCCTACTTCTGCCGATCCAAAAGATATCGTCTTAGAGATCCTTGAGACCGGAGAGATCCTAGCGTCTCAGATCGCGTACGCAAACATCGCCCAGATCCGAGCCTTTGGGATCCGTATAGCTTTGGATGACGTCGGATCCGGATACTCCTCACTACTTCGATTTCGAGAGTTACCTATCGACGAGATTAAGATTGATAAAGACTTTGCGCGCGACATTTTACACTCACCTAAGAATCTCGCATTCTTCGATACTATAGTCCAACTTGGCAACGGAGTTGGGGTTGACATTGTCGCAGAAGGTGCAGAAACGCCTTTACATGTTGAGGCATTGAGTCAGACTGGAGTAGGATTCTTACAAGGGTATGGAATATCTAGACCGATACCGGAGTCCAAATTAAGAGAGTTTGCTAGCAACTACCAGCTAGCAATGGCGGATAGTTCACAGATGTGGTTTGGAGCTTTGCTTGATCACTTACGACTACTTGGTCGCCTGACACAAGACGTAAAAATTCCGCACAGAAGAATCAATCTTGCTCAGGAGTTAGACGCCCGATGTAGCCTAGACAACTGGATGAGCGTTGAACCCTACAGGTTCGGGAATCTCACTCTCATTAGAGAAAGTCACTCCGCCTTCCATACCCTAGCACAGGCCGTAGTGGAATCAGCCGCTGCTGGAAGCTACGTTCGCTTAGAGAAGCTTGCAGATATGGCTAGAACTCAAGCGTCTCAAATGGTTGAGTTGATGACGATCGAACTAACAAAACCAAGAGAAGACAGTATTTAGGCCTACTAAGAGATCGCAAGAGAATAGCTATCCATAGTCTTGCCAATTGCGATGACCTCTTGCTACTTACGAGAGCCCCGTAGCGGAACGATTTAGCCTGTCAGATTGGAGTATTGACTTGAAAATAAGCCGAACTGTAGTTGCAACCGACGCTAAGGTTTTGAGGAAATGAAGGGGCCTGGAAGTCTCCTGGGCTACAGGAGTTCCCCACCGTTTCATCCGTGTTCGCCTGAAACACCACAAGTTTCATAGTTTCAAGGGCGCCGTTTAACGCCAAAGTTCGGGTTGGTCGCTCTTTACGCCAGACTTAGAGATGAGGCACTTCTATTGACAACAACAACTACAGTTAGACTGAGTTAGGTGGGTGTGAACCGCCCTGGGTTTTATGGAGACCTGGTTATCTGGGAACCAATTGGTTCCCAGACTGTACTTGAGCATAGTAGAGAGCTTCGTATTCGACGGGCGAACATCATCGGCAAGAGCGCCATGTAGCCTCCGATGGTTGTACCACAGAACCTACTTGCAGGTCTCCCATTCAACGGCGATCTCGTCGTCTTTGAACCCCCAAGATCCCAGATGAGCTCGGTCTTGTAAAGGCCGTTCAGGCTCTCTGAGAGCGCATTGTCAAAGGAGTCCCCGGTGGTTCCGACCGAGGGTCGTATGCCAGCAGCGAG
>JAJYFP010000098.1 GCA_021790855.1 Actinomycetes bacterium | reverse complement strand
GTGCTAATCCGATGTCTTTGAAAAAGGGAATCGAAAAAGCTGTAAAGGCCGCTTCAGACTCGATCTCTGCTCAAGCGAAACCCGTAGAAGGTAAGCAGGACTTTGCTCAGGTCGCGTCGATCTCTGCAGGCGATCCCGCTATAGGGGAAGTTCTCGCGGAGGCGATCGATAGGGTCGGTAAAGACGGTACGGTAACCGTCGAGGAGTCAAATACCTTTGGGCTAGAGCTTGAGTTTACCGAAGGTATGCAGTTTGATAAGGGATATCTTTCACCTTACTTTGTAACGAATCCCGATCGTCAAGAGGCAGTTCTTGACAATCCATACATCTTGTTCTACGGTTCTAAGATCTCATCAGTGCATGAGATGCTACCTGTCCTGGAAAAAGTAATGCAAGGTGGTAAAACACTTCTTATCATTGCTGAGGACATAGAAGGCGAAGCTCTTGCTACGTTGGTAGTGAATAAGATTCGTGGAACCTTCTCTTCTGTAGCGGTAAAGGCGCCAGGTTTTGGTGAGCGTAGGAAGGCTATGTTGCAGGACATGGCCGTTCTAACTGGTGGCCAGGTGATCTCTGAGGAAGTTGGCCTAAAGCTTGAGAATGCAACCTTGGATCTTATGGGTCAGGCTCGTCGTATCGAGGTAACAAAGGACGATACCAAGATAATCGGCGGAGGCGGAACGCCAGAGGAGATCAACGGTAGGGTTGCTCAGATCCGTCGTGAAATTGAAGAGACCGACTCTGATTGGGATCGAGAGAAGCTTCAAGAGCGTCTGGCTAAGCTCGCCGGTGGTGTAGCTGTAGTCAAAGTTGGTGCAGCCACGGAGGTGGAACTAAAAGAGAAGAAGCATCGCATAGAAGATGCTCTCTCAGCCACTCGTGCCGCTATTGAAGAAGGCATCGTTGCTGGAGGCGGTACTGCGCTCCTTAGAGCTCGCTCTAAGGTCGTAGAACTCGCAGGCACACTCGAAGGTGATGAGGCTGTCGGTGCTAGTATCGTCGCTAAAGCACTTGAGGAACCCCTTAAGTGGATCGCCTACAACGCCGGCCTTGAGGGTCCAGTAGTTGTTCAAGCTGTGGAGCGCGAAAGCGGTGCATACGGTCTAAACGCTCGCACAGGTGAGTACGAGGACTTGGTGAAAGTTGGAGTGATCGACCCTGCTAAGGTGACTCGCTCGGCTCTTCAAAATGCCGCATCTATAGCTGCTTTGTTGCTAACCACCGAGGCTCTAGTTGCCGAGAAACCCGCACCTAAAGATAGTGCCGCCGCCGCAGCAGCCGCCGGTGGAATGGGTGGAATGGGTGGAATGATGTAAGACGCCTTTGAAACACATAGGCGAGTTACTCTCTGAGAGCAGGTTCAGTTTTGAACCTGCTCTCTTTATGTTCGGGTCTATTTAAGGATTGACTTTGTGACGAATCCCTCGACTTTATTCGATTTGATATCCGACGCCCGGTTTTGTCTTTATGATCTCTTCTCCGTAAGGCTCCAGTTTTTTCCTAATTCGATTGACATAGACTCGGAGATAGTTAGTCTCGGCGTAGTAGTCAGTACCCCATACCTCTCGCAGGAGGTCCCTATGGGTGAAGGTTTTGCCGATGTGTGAGGCAAGAACGTATAGTAGGTCAAACTCCTTGGCAGTTAGGTTGACGTGGACGTCATCTACCAGCACTTCGTGTTTGATACTATCGATGGTGACGTGGGGGCCAAGGTGGATTGTTGGTGAGCCGTCTGCAAGACGGCTTGAGTGCATCTCAATGTGACGTAGGGCGACCCGCAACCTAGCCAGGAGCTCTCCCATTGAAAATGGTTTAGTGACGTAGTCGTCGGCTCCTAAGTCTAGGGCTTTGATCTTACGTTCTTCATCTGAGGTAGCTGACAGTACGATGATCGGAACAGAGCTAAAGGTTCGAAGAGCCTTACAGAGAGAGAGTCCGTCCATATCCGGTAGTCCGAGATCCAAAATAATGGCGCTAGGACTCGACTCAATGACTGATTGAATACCTCTCTCTGCGTCAGATGCGTAAAGAACCTCGTACCCTTTGGAGGTCAGTCCTATCCTGAGTGCAGTGAGGAGAGCGGGGTCGTCGTCGATGACGACTACTTTATGAACGATAGCGCTCATTAGGGCCTTTTGATGTTGAAGATGTTGTTTTAGGTACAGTGAAGTAGAACGTTACTCCGTCTTTTCTCATTGAATCAACTCCTAGTACTCCTCCATGCAGTTCTATGAAGGTCTTTGCGATCCATAGTCCCAACCCTTCCGACCTTCTTGAGCGTTCAGTACCCTGTAGCATCTCGAATATATCACCCATTATGTAGTTAGGGATCTCTGGGCCATAATCAGTTATCTCGACCTTAAAGTGGTCTTCGTTTTCGATGAGGCGCACTTCTACAGGGCGATCTTTGGGGCTATAGCGTAAGGCGTTTTCCACTAGATTTGCTGAGACCCTTCCAATGAGGGAGGTATCTATGCTTACGTCCTGGCTAAAGTTATCTTGCCCCATGAACTTAACGCGTCCTAGGGCCTCGTCACCAAGAGTTCTGACTCCCTCAGCGATAGCTTCGAATAGGTCGCTATTTGAAAGTCGAAGGATTAAGATGCCAGACTCTATCTTGCTAGCGTCTAGAAGATTAAAGACCATCTGTGTGAGCCGATCCGTCTGGCTGAGTACTGTATCTAAGAGGACTTTAAAGTCCTGATCTTGGAGTTTGAGGTCGGAGTCTACAAGTACAGAAGCTGCCGCTTTGATCGAAGAGAGTGGTGTGCGAAGATCGTGGGAGACCGTCGCTAGCAGAGTCTTTCTCCATCTATCGACCTCTTCCAAGATCCGACTTTTTTCAGCTTCTTGGTCCAAGATTGCTTTGTGTAAAGAGATTGCGCACTGATCGATGAAGACCTGCAAAAGATTTGCTTGTACCCTTGTAAGCTTGCTTCCGCTTACTACTAAAAAGCCCACTAGGATACCGCCTGAGCTTAACGGTAGTCCCATCGTGACTTTGTTAGTATCTTTCAAACTTGTGATACGTAGCTGTGAGACTAGCTCCGCACTTTTTTGTGGGGTTATTGATGACATGACCTTCTCATCGATCGGCTCACCGATATGGACCATTGTTTTGAAGGTTCCTTCTGGTTCTGGTGTAGATATAGAGATTGATTCAAAGTTGAATACCTCAAAAAGTGCGTTAGCGGTTGTATTGGCTACGGTCAGTGGAGAGCGTTGGCCAATGAGTTCTTGGGAAAATTCCATCAGTCTTTTAGTCTCCTCTCTCGCTTGATCCGCCCTTCTTTTTGCGATTTGAAGATCAGAGACTACCTTAGACACGATGAGCATGACCGTTGCATATACCCCAAGAGCTACCCAGTTTTGACTAGCTCCCACTGATAGCGTATAGTACGGTGGAATAAAGACATAGTCGTATATGAGAAATCCGACTATGACGTCGGTGGCTCCCACGATAAATCCGCCTAGAGAGACACCTACAACTACTGGCACGATAAGGATTAAAGCTGTGGTTGCAACCGATAACGATGACCGTATAGGCATAATTGCGATGGTAAGGAGGAGAAACAGAAGTAGGGAAGCTGCTACTCCAAGGTATGGCCTTAGGAGTTTGGGTACGAGGTCCATACCTCTACATGCTACTTTATCGACTCTATCTTGGTAGGGTATGGAACATGCCAACGTAGTTTTGGAGGTTCAAAGTTGGAGCGAGGAACCTTGGTGGATCCAACTGGTAGGTTTCGGATATATCTAGGTGCTGCCGCCGGAGTGGGTAAGACCGTAGCGATGTTAGACGAGGGTTACCGTCGCCGGCAGCGCGGTTCTGACGTCGTGATAGGTTTCGTCGAAACCCATGGCCGAGCTCACACCCAAGCAAAACTTGAAGGACTTGAGACTCTCAGTCGAAAGACTGTTCGCTATCGAGACTCTACCTTTGAGGAGATGGATCTAGACGCGGTGCTAAAACGAGCACCTCAAGTGGTACTGATAGATGAACTTGCTCATACCAACGTTCCGGGAAGCGGACGACACGAAAAAAGGTGGGAGGACGTACTCGAAGTCCTAAGTAACGGGATCTCCGTTATCACTACATTAAACATCCAACACCTTGAGTCAATCGCTG
>JAJYFP010000097.1 GCA_021790855.1 Actinomycetes bacterium | reverse complement strand
CTTGTCTGCTACTGCCCAACCAGTCTTTGTTGTATGGTGTGTCTCTGGAGGTAGGGCACGCCTCCAAAGATCAAGATTTTCAGATACGTCCTTTACCTCTGGACCCCAGTCAGGAAATGCATCGGGCTGCAACATGTCTGGTGAGACCTGGGTTCCAGTGGACATGATCTTGAAGATGATCCTTGAGTATCCGTGCAACGCCTCTTGGGCTGAGTGCAGTCCATTTTTCACGGCAACCTCTCTCATAACCGTAATGATGCCGCCGGGGTTGTTTCCTCTCGGACACCTCAGACAAGAAAAGCACTGGGAGCACTCCCAGATATCCTCTTCCATCTGCTGAAACATAAGATCAATATCTCTTCTTGCCGCTGCTTGCGCAATTCTTCGCGGACTAAAGTCATAGAAACGAGCGGAAGGGCATGCTGCAACACATATTCCACACTCGTAACATCCATACAAGTAATGGGGAAGTCGAGGATCGGCAAAGACCTCCTCCATCAGCGCTACCTTGCTTGCACGTTCTACGTTTTCGTGACCGGCAACTCGGTCAACCTTCATATATGGATCTTCAGTTACGGTTCTCATGGCTAAAAAGAGATCACAGCGTCAGCACGCATAGCTAGGTCGTTAAAAGCAGCTCCACCTATCATCTCGACGTCGTCGATCAGATCCTCTATAGCAAGATCGTTTAGGTCCAAAGATGGTTGACAGACAAAAAGCCTCACCCCTAGGTCGGTAGCTTGCTTGATAAAGTAGGAGAGTCTCTGTCCTCTATCTCCCTTAGGACCGATCTTATCGATCACCTCTTTTTGAAGTAGTTGGGGTCCGTACATAGTGAAATAGATTCCTACCTCAACCTCCATCGCAGCCGCTGACGCGGCTAAAAAAAAACGGTGTAGCTGATCTACCTGGATCGTTAACACCGTGAGTCTGGACGTACATGACCTTACCTTCACCCTCGTCTGTCCACACAGTTCCCCCTTTAATGAGATATCGTTGATCAAATAGAATTACTTAGAAACATGATTCATTAAACGTCTTAACCCGGCGTGATAGAGAAGCCGGGGGTCCAACTACAAAGAGTCGTTATCGAGTACGCCTCAAAAAGACGTGGAAAACGTCACCCTCTTTCTCAATTTTTAGAAGTTCGTTTCCGGTACGCGTGCTCCACGCCTTCATGTCAGGCTCCACACCTGGATCAGTAGCGAGGAGTTCCAGAACGTCATTTACCTCGATCTTTTTAATAGCCTGCGCTGTCTTTACGACAGGTAGCGGACATTGCAGGCCCTTGCAA
Organism: Actinomycetes bacterium; assembly: GCA_021790855.1. Next base: position 2,851 of record JAJYFP010000097.1, on the reverse strand, counting down.
TCCAAAACTGTGTCGGCCGTCATATCACTCATGTCGAATCCCCCTAAAACTTTCGCCTACGTAGGTCAAGCTATATTCGCACACACGCAAATAGCTATAATTCAGTTTGAACTAAAGACGTCAGCGTTGCAAGTTAAAAGGAGAAGAATTTTTGGTAGCATCAAATAAGCCCTGCTCAGGAGGCATATAATTTTTCATATAAAACTATATCGTAGAATGTGATTTACGATATCACTAAAAGCAAGTCTCCGCCATCCACCCTTACCGCAGAGTTGAGAACGATCCTTTCGACAGTTCCCGCAACTGGGGCCGTGATCGCGGCCTCCATCTTCATGGCTTCGATCGTAGCGATCGTCTGGCCCATTTGAACTTGATCACCAACTGACACCTCTATCGTTACGACTCCAGTAAATGGCGCTGCTACCTCGTTAGGATTTGAAGGATCCGCTTTGATGTTAGAAGCTACTTTTGAAGCAACGGACTCATCTTTGACCGATATAACACGTGGTTGACCGTTTAGCCTTGTATATACGTCACGGTAGCCTTTGGCATCTGGAGAACCAACAGCATCAACTGCAAGGTACAGATCAAGACCTTGCTCTAGAGTAACAGCCACCTCTTCGCCTGGTTCAAGACCGAAGAAAAAGGCCTGAGAAGGAAGTAGCGATAGGGTTCCGTACTTCCTGGAGTACTCAAGGTACTCCTCTGTCGGACCAGGAAAGATTATGCGACTCAGCGCTAGCCTTGGCTCGGCACCTGCAAGCGCTTCCTCTTGTTCTTTCGTTAGCATTGGCGTTTGAATCTTTTTGACGTTCCGTCCCGACAACGCCTTCGTTCTAAATGGCTCGGGCCATCCCCCTGGAGGCGTACCTAACTCACCACTTAGAAATCCAATCACCGAATCTGGTATGTCAAAGGTTTCTGGATGCTCTTCAAACTCATTGGGGTCGGCGTCCGTTGCAACAAGATGTAATGCAAGGTCGCCAACGACTTTGGAAGAAGGCGTCACTTTTACGATATTGCCCAAAATCTTGTTTACGGCAGCGTACATGACCTCGATCTCTTCAAAGCGCTCGCCTAGACCCAAAGAGATAGCTTGCTGTCTGAGGTTCGACAGCTGCCCACCTGGAATCTCATGAAGGTAGACCCTTCCAGTAGGAGAACTCAATCCCGCCTCAAAGTGAGAATACATAGCTCGCACGTACTCAAAGTACGGCTCTAGGGCCAAAAGCGAGTCAAGGCTTATGCCGCTCGCTCTAGAGGTACCGTCCGTTGCTGCCACGATAGCAGAAAGAGATGGTTGAGACGTGCTTCCAGACATGGTAGCTGCCGCCCCATCGATCACGTCCACACCCGCCTCAACTGCCGCTAGATAGGTAGCAAGTTGTCCACCAGCTGTATCGTGGGTGTGGAGATGGACAGGGAGATCAAAATTTTGGCGCAGTGCTTTCACTAATACAGCCGCTGCCGGCGCCTTCAAAAGCCCGGCCATATCTTTCACACAGAGGACGTGTGCTCCGTAACTTACGAGCTTCTCTGCCAATGAAAGGTAGTAGTCAAGAGTGTAAAGACTCTCAGCAGGGCTTAACATGTCGCTCGTGTAACATATCGTCGCCTCCGCGAGCTTATTCTCCTCCAAAACCGTCTCGATGGAGGATCGAAAAGACTCAACGTCGTTCAAGGAGTCAAATACTCTAAAGATATCCACCCCACCACGAGCGGCCTCCCGAATGAATCTCTCCCCTACTGCCGGCGCGGAGGGCGTATAACCTACAGTATTTTGGCCGCGCAGCAGCATTTGAATACAGATATTTGGAGCAGACTCAGATATCTGAGCCAATCTCTCCCAAGGGTCTTCGTGTAAAAATCGAAGCGCAACGTCGTAAGTGGCACCTCCCCACGCTTCAAGACTAAAAAGTTCAGGAGTCAGACGAGCGATGTAGGGAGCCACCCTTACCATATCGATGGTTCGAAGGCGAGTTGCAAGAAGGCTCTGGTGCGCGTCACGAAGTGTCGTATCGGTGATAGCAATAGCTTTTTGATCTCGCAGCGCCGCAGCAAACTTTGCAGGTCCAAGCTCTTTCAAGCGTTGTCTCGACCCACTAACCACCGGACGCGAAAGATCAATTGCGGGTAGTTTCAGCGCCGGATCGACCTGTTTTGAGTTGCGAGAGCCGTTTGGCTTGTTCACCGAGATCTCGCTAAGGTAACTTAGAAGTTTGGTGCCTCTGTCAGCTCGATAGCGAAACTTCATTAGATTCGGTTTTGATCCAATAAAACCGGTATCGAACTCACCGCTTCGAAACTCTGGATCAAGAAGTAGCGCTGTTAAAAACGCTATGTTGGTTGCTACACCCCGAATTCGGAACTCATCGAGAGCACGAAGTGCCCGCTCTAGAGCCTCCTCGAAGTCTCGTCCCCGGCATGTCAACTTAACCAACATAGAGTCAAAGTAGGGTAAGACCTCTGCGCCTAAGTACGTGCTCTCGTCTAGACGCACACCTGATCCTCCAGGTGTGCGATATCCCGTTATTTTGCCCGTATCTGGGCGAAAATCCTCTGAAGGGTCTTCGGTAGTGATACGACATTGAATAGCAAATCCTCGAAGTGAAACTGCGTCTTGGGTTATATGTAGCGCCGATAAAGACGCTCCATCTGCGATCTCAAGTTGAGCTCTTACTATGTCCACACCGGTCACTTCTTCTGTAACGTTATGTTCAACCTCTACGCGCGGATTCATCTCTATAAAGAAGTGATTTCCCGCCTTGTCTACCAGGAACTCTACTGTTCCAGCGTTTTTATATGAGACCGCCTTTGCAAAACGAACGGCGTCTTCACAGATCCGGCTACG